>PMOM01000154.1:0-1293 GCA_003161535.1 Caulobacteraceae bacterium
CGGAGAGGGCGGGATTCGAACCCGCGGTACCCTTGCGAGTATGCCGCATTTCGAGTGCGGTGCTTTCAACCGCTCAGCCACCTCTCCGGGCCGCGAGGCGGGACCGCGTGGGCCCCTAGCGAGCGAAGCGGCGGACCCTAGCGATGCGGCCTAGCCCGCGCAAGGCGGAGTCGGGCCGTCAGGGAAAGCCGCCGGCGCGGCTCAGCGCCGAGACCGGGGGCTTGCCGATCTTCTCGCCGATCCAGCGGCCGGTTTCCACCAGCGCCTCGACGTCCAGGCCGGTGTCGAATCCGGCGCGGTGAAGCATATAGGCCAAATCCTCGGTGGCGATGTTGCCGGTGGCGGCCGGCGCGAAGGGACAGCCGCCCAGCCCGCCGCAGCTGGCGTCCAGAACCCGCACCCCCGCCTCGACGCTGGCGAAGGCGTTGGCCAGGCCCGTGCCCCGCGTATCGTGAAAGTGCATGCGCCATCGAACGCCGGGCGCGGCGGCGCGAACCGCCTCGATACGTCGGCGAACCGTCCACGGATCGGCGACGCCGATGGTGTCGGCCAGGGCGATCTCCTCGATGCCCAAGGCCGCGGCCGCGGCCACGATGTCCACCACCTGGCCCTCGCTGACTTCGCCGTCGAACGGACAGCCGAAGGCCACCGACACGGTCATGGTGATCGGCGGACCACCCTCGGCCTGGCGCAGGGCGAGGATCTCGGCCAGCGCCGCCTGCTGTTCGGCGACGTTCGCGCCCTGGTTGCGGATGCCAAAGCCGTCGGTGGCGCACACCACCACATTGGCTTCGTCGCAGCCGGCGACCACGGCCCGCTCCCAGCCGCGGCGATTGAGCACCAGGCCGATGCGCGAGCGGCCGGCGCGTCGAGGCAGGGCGGCCATGATCTCTTCGGCGCCGGCCATCTGCGGGACCCGTTTGGGGTTGACGAAGGAGACCGCCTCGATGCGGCGCGCGCCGCAGTCTTCCAGGCGCCGGACGAAAGCGATCTTGTCGTCGGTGTCGACGATCGCCTTCTCGTTCTGCAGGCCGTCGCGCGGACCGACCTCGACGATTTGGATGACTTCACTCATGGGGGTCCAGGAGAAGCGGCCGGCGCGAGGGGCCGGTACAGACGCAATATGTCGTGTCGATTGGTCGAATAGTCGAGACCGGCGATGAGGCCGATTGGTTTGACCTGGCCGCCGCGCGCGCCCAGAGCGGCGCGAAAGGCCCCCTCCTCGTGGGCTTCGACGATGGCGGGGCGGCCCTCGGTCACCGCCGCCGCCGCGTCCTGACCGTCGCCAAGTTC
>PMOM01000154.1:1312-7621 GCA_003161535.1 Caulobacteraceae bacterium
TTGCCGCCCGGCTGGAGAGCCACAGCGGGCGAAGGGATGGGGCCAGGGCGGCGGCCAGGACGGCGTGCGCCGTCACCGCCAGGGCGCCGGCGATGATCAGGGCGCGCCTCGGCCGTCCTCGCATTAGAAGCGTCGCGCCGGCGCCGCCGGCGGCCAGATACAGCGCGCCGGCGGTCAGCGCCCAGGCCCCGCCGCTCCAGTCGGCCAGCCTGGCCATGGCCGCGGGCCCGGCGGCGGCGAACGCCAGCGCGGCCAGCAAGACCAGCGCCGCGCCGAGACGTCGCGAGGTCCGCCCCAAGGCTTGAGCGCCCTCGGCTCCGGGCCCCGCCTCCAGAGCGCGCGCCATCAGCCACGCCAGGGCGCCATAGGCCGGCAGGGTGTAGTGGACCAGCTTGGTGGGGACGATCTCGAACACGAGCCAGGTGGGGATCAGCCAGCAGGCGGCGAAACGCACCGCCGGCTCGGCGCGGGCGCGCCATCCGGCCGCCAGGCCGGCGGGCGCCAACAAGGTGGCTGGAAACAGCAGCAGGGGCGCCAGGACGGCGTAGAACCCCGGCGGCGCGCCATGTCCCTCCTGTTCGCCGAGGAGCTTGGGGGCCAGGTCGCCGGCCACGGCGGAGCCCCAGAAGGCGCCGTCCGTGGCGACAGTGATGGCCAGGGCCCAGGGACCCACCACGGCGGCCAGCAGGATCAGTCCCCAGCCCCAGCCCAGATCCTTCAGCCAGCGCACGCGGCGCTCCCATAGGCAGAGGAAGAGCAGGGTCAGGCCCACCACCATCGGCCCGATCGGTCCCTTGACCAGAACCGAAACCGCGAACGCCGCCCAGAACAAGATCTTGGTCCAGCGACCGGCGGGCGGCCCACCCCTCGATGCCAGATACATCCGCCCCAGCGCCGCCATGGCCAAGGTGACGGCGCCGCACAGCGCGCCATCGGTGGCGGCGATGCCAGCTTCGGTGGAGAGCATGAAGCTGGTTCCAAGCATTCCGCCGGCGAGCATGGCCGATCCGGCTCGCAGGAAGGCGCCCGCGCCCCAGGCGCAGGCTGCGGCGGCCAGCATGGCGCCCAGCAAGGACGGGATACGATAGGCCCAGATCTGGCGGTCCTCGACGTGGGAAAGCGCGGCCACGGCGGCGGCCTGCAGCCAGTAGACGCCCACCGGTTTCTTGAACCTTGGGGTTTCCTGAAACTCGATCGAAACGAAGTCGCCGCTCTCCAGCATCTGGGCGGAGGCTTCGGCGAAGCGCGATTCGTCGCGGTCCAGAGGCGGCAGGGCGATGAGGCCGGGCAGGCCGGCGATCAGGGCGAGGATGGCCGCCGCCAGCGGACCGCGCCAGCCACGTCCCCAGCGGTCAAGACGATCGCTCAGCACCATGGGGCCTTGTTAGCACGATCCGTGGGCGACAAGCGCGAGCATGGCGGCGCGATTTTCCGCTATGAGAGGTCATGAGCGCCGAGTCGCCCCCCAAGGTTTCTCCAGAGTTCTTGCCGGAATTCTCCATCGTTGTTCCGGTGTTTGACGAGGAAGGCGCTGCGCCAAGCCTCGCCCGGGAGATCGCCTCGGCTTTCGCCGGCCAGCGCGTGGAGATTCTGTTCATCGACGACGCCAGTCGGGATGGCACGCGCGGCCGTCTGGCGGCCCTCGCCTCGGAGATCCCCCAGCTTCGCATCCTCGCCCATCGCCGCAACGCCGGACAGAGCCGGGCCATCCGCACCGGCGTGCTGGCCGCCAGGGCGCCAATCATCGTCATGCTCGATGGCGACGGCCAGAACGATCCGGCCGACGCGCCCGCTCTGGCACTGGCCCTGCGCTCGGCGCCCTCGGGCCTGGGGCTGATCGGCGGCGAGCGGCGCAACCGCCGGGACCCGGCTTCCAAGCGGTGGGCCTCGCGCCTGGCCAACGCCATCCGCCGCCGCCTCCTGAACGACCAGGCGGCCGATACCGGCTGCGGACTGAAGGTCTTCCGACGCGAAGCTTTCCTGAGGCTGGCCTATTTCGACCACATGCACCGCTATCTTCCGGCCCTGATGCTGCGGGAAGGATTCGGCGTCGCCTTCGAGCCGGTCAATCACCGTCCTCGCCAAAGCGGGCGCTCGAAATATACCAACCTTGGACGTCTTTGGGCGGCGGGCGCCGATCTGGTCGGCGTGATGTGGCTGCGGTCCCGCGCCCGCGACCCCGGCGGCATCGACGAATCTTAAGGAGAGGCCCATGTTCGCCGCTATCCCCCTGTTGATCCTCCCGGTGGCGGCCTATGGCGTGTTTGTCGCCGTGCTTGGCGCGGGATTGCGATCAACCAGCGCCCACCAGCGCCTGACCGATCCCTTGTTCCAGTTCGCCACCACCGCCGGCGGCGTGTGGCCGGTGAGCGTCTCGGACCTGTTGCTGGCGGCCGCCCTGGTGGTGCTGTTCATTGAGCTCTTGAAATCGGCCGCCACCCGGCGGATCGCGGTGATCAATCACGGCCTTGGCATGGTGCTTTTCGTGGTCTGCTTGGTCGCCATGCTGCTGTTCCCCGCCTTCGCCACCTCGACCTTCTTCCTGATCACCCTGATGGTTCTGCTCGACGTCCTGGCCGGGTTCATCGTCACCATCCACCCGGGCGAGGGGGAACCATGACCCGAGGCTCGCCTCAGGCGGGAGCGCCAGGCTTGTTCGCGACCGGCGCGGGTGTCGGCGTCGCGCCCTTGGGCGCCGAGGCGCCGGCGGCGGAGGCGGCCGTGGCCGTGGCCGCAGGGGCGGTCGCCTTGGGGTTGGGCGCGGGGATCGGAAGGCTCGATCCCAGGGAATGCAGATAGGCGATCACGTTGATCCGATCCTGCGGCGACTTGAGCCCGATGAACGTCATCTTGGTGCCCGGCAAGAAGATCTGCGGGCCTTTCATCAGTTCATAAAGGTGCTCATAGTCCCAGATCGGCTGCTTGGCCCCCAATGCGATCATGGCGGCGGAGTAGGCGAAGCCCGGATGGCTGCCCGGCTTGCGGCCGACCACCCCATAGAGGCCCGGACCGATGTTGTTGGGCCCCGAGGGATCGAAGCTGTGACACGACTTGCAGACGGCGGTCTTGGCCTCGCCGGCGGCCACGTCGGCGGCGGGCAGGACGGTTCCCCAGTCAGGGGGCACGTCGGGCGCCGCGGCCGCGCCGCCGGCGAGATCCGGGGCGACGGCGATGAGATAGCCGGGTTTGGCCGGCGGCGTTTTTTGAAAGAACATGGGAACGACGATCCACAGACCCGCCAGAACGAGCGCGGTGGCCAGTCCGGCGCCAAGAATCTTGTTGGTGGTCAGATCGCTCATTAAAAAACCGTTTGATTCCCTTGCAAAAGCCCGCGGTCAAAACAGCTCTGGCTGGACCACCGGGCCGACCCCTTCGCGCCCGTTGTTGCCTCGGCGTCTCTTACACGCTACCGGCGCGGGCGCAACCGGCGCTGGCCGGTCCAACGCGCGTCGGCCTTCGCCCCATGAATCCTCGCAAGAATCACTCATGAGTCCCATCGTTCTGATACCGGCGCGCATGGCGGCCCAGCGCCTTCCCGGCAAGCCCCTGGCTGACATCGGCGGCGTTGCGATGATCGTGCGTGTGCTGCGCTGCGCCCAGGCCGCCGGCGTCGGGCCGGTGGCGGTGGCGGCCGGCGACGCGGAAATCGTCGAGGTGGTGCGGCGGGCGGGCGGCGAGGCGGTGCTCACCGATCCGGCGCTGCCTTCGGGCTCGGACCGCATTCTCGCCGCCCTGAACCAGCTGGATCCCGGCGGCCGCCACGACCTGGTGATCAATCTGCAAGGCGACATGCCTTTCACGCCGCCGCAGGTCATCGCCGCCTGCGCCGGCCTGCCGCCGCGCCAGCCGGCGTGCGATATCGCCACCTGCGTCGCGCCCGAGGCCGGCGTGGCCGATCGGACCAATCCCGACGTGGTCAAGGCGGTGCTGGCCACGGACGCCGGCGGGCCGGACAGCCGCGCGCTCTATTTCACCCGCTCGACCCTGTACGGCGAGGAGCCCATCTGGCGGCACATCGGCATCTATGCATTCCGGCGCGAGGCCTTGATGCGTTTCACCGCGGCGGCGCCCTCGCCTCTGGAGAAACGCGAGCGGCTGGAGCAACTTCGCGCCCTTGAGCTTGGGCTTTCCATCTGGACCACGGCGACGCCGATCGCCCCCTTCGAGGTCAACAACCCCGCCGATCTGGCGGCCGCGCGAGCCCACGCCGAACACCTTCGAGGGGACCGCTCGTGACCGATCGCCCGAGGATCGCCTTCCAGGGAGAGGCCGGCGCCAACAGCGACGAAGCCTGCCGCGCCTATTTTCCAGATCACCAGCCGGTGGCCCATGCCGCCTTCGAAGACGCCTTCGAGGCGGTCAGGAGTGGTGACTGCGCCCTGGCCATGATTCCGGTGGAAAACTCCATCGCCGGACGCGTGGCGGACGTCCATCATCTGTTGCCCTCATCGGGGCTCGCCATTGTCGGCGAGCGCTTCAAGCCCATACGCTTCCAACTGATGGCCAACCCGGGGACGCGCCTCAAGGACGTGCGCACGGTCGCCAGCATGCCCATCGCGCTTGGCCAGTGCCGGCGGACCCTGCGGCGCCTTGGCGTGGCCACCGAACCGGCCGGCGACACCGCCGGCGCCGCCAAGGCCCTCGCCGCCCGCCCCGATGCTTCCCGGGCCGCCATCGCCCCGGCCTTGGCGGCGGAGCTCTATGGCCTGACCATCCTGCTCACCGACATCGAGGACGAGGCGCACAATACCACGCGGTTCCTGGTCATGTCCGCCGACCGCGACGCCCCGCGGCCGGCGGCGGGCGCTCCATGCGTCACCAGCTTCGTGTTTCGGGTGCGCAACATCCCGGCCGCCCTCTTCAAGGCCATGGGCGGCTTCGCCACCAATGGCGTCAATATGACCAAGCTTGAGAGCTATATGGAAAACGGCGTGTTCACGGCGACCTTCTTCTATGCCGAGGTCGACGGCCGGCCCGAGGACGCGCCCCTGGCGCGGGCCTTGGAGGAACTGTCGTTCTTCAGCGACCACTTCGAGGTTCTGGGCGTCTTCGCCGCCGACCCGTTCCGGGGCGCCCCGGTCAGCCCTCCTCGGACCAGGCCTTGATCAGCTGGTGGGCGATGGCCAGGGCGCCCGGAGCCCTGGCGTCGGCAAGCTTGCCGCCGATCAAGTCGCGCGCTTCGGCGCGGGTGAACCAGCGCACTTCGTCGATTTCGACTTGGTCGGCGACGGCGTCGTCGTTGTCCACCTGCGCGATCAGGCCGATCATCAGGGAGGACGGATAGGGCCAGGGCTGGGTGGAGTGATAGCGCACGGCCGTCACGCGCAGGGCGGCCTCCTCGAAGAGCTCCCGCGCACAGGCTTCCTCGATACTCTCGCCAGGCTCGAGAAATCCGGCCAGGGCCGAGAACATCAGCTTGGGCCACGCCGCCTGCCGGCCCAGAAGGCATCGCTCGCCCTTCACCGCCAGCATGATCACCACCGGATCGGTGCGCGGAAAATGCTGCGCGGCGCAGGCGGGGCAGACACGCTTCCAGCCGCCGTCGACGGCGTTGCTGATCTGGCCGCAGGCCGCGCAAAAGCGGTGCTTGCGGCGCCATTCGAACATCGACTTGGCGGTGGCCAGGATGGCCGCGTCGGGCGGCGGCAAGGTCAGGGCGATGGCCCGCAAATCCTCGAAGCGCCCCAGCCCCTCGAGCGGCCCATCGGCGGGATCGGCGCTTCCCTCCAGGTCGACGGCGAATACGGCGATGTCGTTCCACAGGCCCAGAAACAGCAATCGCTCGGCGCCGCCCGAAAGCTCCCGGGCCATGCCGGCGGCGAGATAGGCGATCTGCGCGCCGCCATCCTTGGCGGTCTCCACCAGCGGACGGCCGTTCCACATGGCCACCGCCAGAGAGGTCGGGGCCGCCAGTTGCTCGGCGATCCACGCCGCGTCGGTTCTGCGGTCGCTGGCGCGGTTTAGGGGATTGCCGGAAAAGGTGTTGGCGAAGGCGGAAAGAGGCATGGCCGCCCTTCTAGAGCCCTTTTCGGGGAAGGAGGAGGCGCATCGCCACGCCCACGATGCGCCGGCGGCGCGCCCTCACCGCACTCCGTACACGGCCATGACGTCGCGGCGCAGGGCGAGGCGGCTGTCTGGGCGGGCATAGAACATGTGGCCTCCGGGGTATTCCTTCACCTGCACCCGGGTGGCGTCGCCCATCACCGGCATCTGATCGACGATCAGCACCGAAGCGAAGAAGGGGCAGGAAAGATCGTCCCAGCCGTGGGCGATCAACACCCTCATCTTGGGATCCAGCGCCACGGCCTG
>PMOM01000147.1 GCA_003161535.1 Caulobacteraceae bacterium
GCCCCATCGCGAACCACGAAACCATAGCCCTTGGCGCGGTTGAACCACTTCACTTTGGCCTGCTCGAAAGGTCCCTGTGGGACGATGGCGTGACGGGGCGGCCGGTCGACCGGCGCCGCGCGATCATGCAATTCACCTTCGCCGCTCTGTCCTCCTTGCGGACGAATCTCATCGTGCCGGCGGCCGCGAGCGTTATGATGATGATCCGAATGCCGATGGGGGCTGCTGGCGGGGCGGCGAGACGACTCTTCGCGCGGCGGCGCGGCGGATTCGTCAAGGTCAACGATTTCAAAGACCTGCCAGCCCTTGGGCCGTTTGACTACGTCACAGACGATCAAGGACCCCTCAAGAGCGCCTTCGCGACCGGCGCTGCGCAGCGAGGTGACGTGCAACAAGACGTCCCGCAAGTCGGTTTGGCTGGCGTCGTCCGGTACGATGAAGCCATAGCCTTTGCCGGCGTCAAACCATTTGACGCGACCACTAATGCGCAAGGATTCGTCGAGTGCGACTTGGCTCGGAAGCTCGGAATCAGACATCGGCCCCTCAAGCCCGCCCTCGTTATGTCCCCAGACGAGGGTGGCCTCCGGTACACTGCGCCGCGGGACACGGAAACGTCAACACTTGATTAACGTCGGTCAGGCCGACGGGGCTCGTGGTCGTCGGCGGTGTGCGAAAGCGCTGAACGATGATTCAGGCCGGCAGCCACGCCGGTTACGCCGATTCCATTGAATGGCGAGGGCAATTCGATCACATTGGAGGTCATGAACACACCCGCCGCGAGATATGTTTCTTTCCTCGCCGCCCTCACACTCTTGGCGTCTTGTACGTCGGTGGGATCAGGCGTGGTGGTCGAGTCCCAATCCACCGGCTCGGGCGCCTTCAATGTCTCCCGTCCGGCGGTCTACAAAGTCAAGGATCGCTTGGCGCTGACCGGGTCGGTTTGTCGGCGAGCAAGATCGACACTCTTGTCCCCTCGCGCGGTTAGGGTGGAGCACGTGTCGGCGAGCGGAGCGGTGCTGGAGAGGGGGCGCGCCGACTTGGCCTACATCAGTCGACGGGCGGATCAGGCCTGTTCCCACTACTCCTTGATTGTCAATTGGAATTTAGCCGAGGGTGAAGCGGTCAGGGCCTGTCTCGACCGCGGCCATCCCTGCCCTACCAAGCCGGCCTCCGCTGTCCTGGTCCCCACGGCGCCTGGCGCACCGCCGGCGCCTAACGCGACGCCGTGAAGGCCATTCTCAACCCCACCACCAGGGCGTTGCCGAGGGCCGCCCTGCCGCCGGGATGAATCACGTACTGTACGTCGGGCTGAATATTGAGCCAGTCCTTGAAGACATAGCGATAGGTGGCTTCCAGGGTGGTTTCGTCATCAACCAGGCTTATGCCCGCAGCCCGGGCGGCGGCGTGGGCGCCGCCTCCAAATCCCGCGCGGGCGATCGCCACACCGACCTCGTCCTTGTCCCGGCCCGCGATGAGTCCGGTATAGACCAGTCCGGCGCCCACATAGTTGTCGACGGGATTGATGTCGCCGTTGGCGATGCCGAGTCTCAGCCAGCCGCTCAACCCCCCCTCATCGGCCTTCGGCTTGGCCAAGAGCTTGCCCTCGACCAAGCCGTACACGCCCGCATCGCCATGCAAGCGGCGCGGCGAGCCGACGACTCCCGACTGGTCCAGGGCGTCGAATGCGCTGGTGTAGGACCACACGCCGCCTTCAACGCGGGCCGTGTCGCCGAACCGTTTCTCGACTTGGCCGACAATCAAGGCGCCGTCGCGCGCCGATAGTTTGATCGCGACGAACTGACGGCGTTGCGGCGGGTCCCCGGCGACACCGTCAAAAACGCCAAGCTGCACCGTCCAATCCTCTGAGGGACGGTAGGCGCCGGTAATGGCGAGAGCTGTCGTCGGGTCGATTGACGGCCCATTGAGACCGGTATCCGAAAAGTCGGCGCCGATGCCGTGAGAGCTGTTCATGAACAGCGCCGCGGTCTCCTGGACATCGAAGGTGGTGTTCAGGTCGATCAAGCCGCCTTTGACGTCGCCCTTGCCGCCCAGCAGCTCCTTTTGCAGCCACGCCTCGTAGAGTCGCAGGGCCTCGGGCGGCGCGTCCGAATTGGTGACGACTTGGACGTCTCCCACCAGCTCGCCGCTGAACCTGGACCCGTTGTGGTGTTGCAAACTGATCAGGCCGGTGAGACCGTCGTGACCCGCCGCGGCCCCGTCGTAAGCGGCCGAGAGCTTGAGCAGATCGACATACCGAACGCCCGTTCGCTCACCGCCGTGAAGATTGGCGAGGGTGTCGGCGGTGTAGCTGGCGGTGAAGGTGAACGTTTTCGGAGCGGAGGCGGTATCCGCCGGGGCCGCCGGCGAAGGCGGAGCGGTGGGATCGGTCACGGACTGGGCCGCCGCCGGCCAAGGGAGGCACGCCATCGACACGACGGCAAGACAAAATGACCATCGGTGTTTCACGCGGGCGCCTCCCCGACCGACAATGCCGGCCCGCCCACTATCGTTCCGCCTGGCAGGCCCTAGGGGAGTCGAACCCCTCTTCCCAGATTGAAAATCTGATGTCCTAACCGATAGACGAAGGGCCCACGGGACGCGGGAGCCGGGGGTATATCCGCGCCTCCCAGGGCGTGCAAGGACCCTCCCCGACCGCTCGCGCGACCGCCAGAAACGCATGTTACCGCCGGTTAGCCGGCCGTCGGCGCCACGCGGCGGTTGTCGGCGACATCTTCGATTTCGAGTTGAACGCTGTCGCGGCCATTCCAGTCGTCGCGCCGAAGCTTGCCAGCCACGTGGAGCGAGCCGCCGCCGGCCATCAGACGCCTCCCGACATCGCTGTCCCCGGCGCGCCAGGCCACCGCCTTCAGCTTCCCCCCGGCCGCATCGGTCAGAGTGGCGCGCACATGGCCCCCCCGCAATGCCATAGGTCTCTCGCTGCGCACATCCGCGATGGCGAACATCGGTTCGGGGTTGCCCGGGCCAAAGGGGGCGAGCGCAGCGAAGTCGCTCAGCACGCCGCGCGCCGCGCCAGGGGCGACAAGGGCGTCGATGTCCACCGCCTCGTTCGCGGCGGCATCGCTCATCTGCGACGCCAGCCGCTGGCAAAGAAACGCGCGCAGGTCCGGCACGGCCGAAGGACGAAGGGTCAGGCCGGCGGCCATGGCGTGACCGCCTCCAGTGAGCAGGAGTCCCTCGTCGAAGGCTGCCAGAATGGCGCCGCCCAGATCGACTCCCGGGTGTGAGCGAGCCGAGCCCCTGCCGATGTCGACGGCGCGGTCCAGCCCGATCACCACCACCGGCTTGCGGTAGCGTTCGCGCAGGCGGCTGGCGACGATACCGATGACGCCAGGATGCCAGCCTTCCTGGGCCACCACGACCGCGGGCGCGGAAGGATCGAAATTGCTGTCGCGTTCGATGGCCAGCGTAGCCTCCTCGACGATGGCGCGTTCGACGACCTTGCGTTCCGCGTTGAGGCCATCGAGCTGACGGGCGAGTTCCGCGGCTTCTTGAGGGTCGTCGGTAGCCAGCAGGCGCGCGCCCAGATCCGAGCGTCCGATGCGGCCACCGGCGTTGATGCGCGGCCCAAGGATGAAACCGGCCTCGAACACGCCGGCGGCGTCCATTCTGGCTCCAGCCACCTGCATCAGCGCCGCGAGGCCGGGATTGTTCCAGGCGGACATCACCCGCAGGCCGTGGGTGGTCATGGCGCGGTTGAAGCCGACGAGCTGGGTGACATCGCAGATCGCTCCCAGAGCGGCCAGATCGAGCCATTGGCGAATGTCCGGTTCGGGTCGATCGGCGAAGAGGCCTCTGGCTCTCGCCTCCCGATTGAGCGCCGCCAACAGAACGAAAGTCACGCCGGCGGCCGCCAGCACGCCCTGACCGGAGCCGCAATCTGGGCGGTTGGGATTGACCAAGGCCGCGGCGCCCGGAGACGTGGCTCCAGCGGGCGCCTGGCGCATCAGGTGATGATCGATCACCACCACCTCAAGACCGATTTCGCCCGCCGCGGCCACCGCGTCATGGGCGGCCGCGCCGCAATCGACGGTGACCACCAGTTCCGCGCCCTCGGCCCGCAATCGGCGAAAGGCGGCTGGACTGGGGCCATAACCCTCGGTCAGCCGATCGGGAACGTAGATAGGCAAGGCCTTGCCCATGTAGCGGAACCAGCGCACCAGCTGGGCGGCGCTGGTCGCCCCGTCCACATCGTAGTCCGCGAAGACCACCATCGGGCGGTCCGCCGTCAGGCCGTCCAGCAGGATGTTTGCCGCCAGGTCCATGTCGGCGAAACTCGACGGATCGGGAAAGAGCGCTTTGAGAGTCGGACGCAGAAACGCGTCGCCCGCGTCGCCGGCAATGCCGCGAGACGCCAAAGCGCGAGCCAGGGGTTCGGGCAGCCCCAGTCTTGCCTGGTGATCGCGCGTCACCGCCGGATCGGCCGGACGCTCCCGCCAGCGCCGGCCGCTCAGCGAGCGCGAAACGCCGAGGAACCCCGCCGGCCCTTCGCTTTCCGGACACCCAGACGGGGCGCCCATCAGAGCCGCCGTTTCATCCGCACTTGGCGCACGGTGCAAGTCGAGGAATTCATCACCAGGGTGTGGGTGTGAACAAATCCATTGGCGAGCCTGACCCCGTCCAGCAGGGCGCCCGTGGTGACCCCGGTGGCCACGAAGATGGCGTCGGCGCGAACCATCTCGTGCAGGTCATACTTCTTGTCGAGGTCGGTAATGCCGTGGACACGGGCGCGGGCGCGCTCGTCGGCGTTGCGAAAGACCAGGCGGCCCTGAAACTGCCCGCCAACGCATTTTAGGGCGGCGCAAGCCAGGACCCCTTCGGGGGCTCCGCCCCGACCGACATACATGTCAACGCCGGTGTCGGGATCGGCGGTGTTGATGACGCCGGCAATGTCGCCGTCCGTGATCAGATGCACCCGCGCGCCAGCTCCGCGCAGGGAAGCGATGATGTCAGCGTGACGAGGGCGATCCAGGACGCAGACGTTGATCTCCGAGGTGTCGACCCCCTTGGCGGACGCCAGGGCCCGGGCGTTGTCGGCGGCGGAGGCATCGAGATCCAGCAGGCCAGCCGGATATCCCGGGCCGCAGGCGATCTTGTCCATGTAGGTGTCGGGGGCGTTGAGCAAGGTTCCGGCCGGCGCCCAGGCCATCACCGCCAGCGCATTCGCCATCGCCTTGGCGGCGAGGGTGGTGCCCTCGAGAGGGTCCAGGGCGATATCGATGCGCGGCCCTCCGCCTCGCCCGACCTTTTCGCCGATGTAAAGCATCGGGGCCTCGTCTCTCTCGCCCTCGCCGATGACGATGATCCCATCAACGGCAAGTTCATTGAGGGCCGAGCGCATGGCGTCCACCGCGGCCTGATCGGCGGCCTTTTCATCACCGCGGCCGGCCAGGGACCACGCGGCGATCGCCGCCGCCTCGGTGACGCGCACCGCGTCCATGACCAAGGTGCGGTCCAGAACCTGAGAACTCATGGAAGGTCTCCGAAGGGGACGGTGCGACACTGTCGGCGGATTCTTAGATGGGCGCGATGCGGATTACGCGTGGTGGGGCCAAGAGCGCTGGCAGAGCGCCCATTCGGGCGATGGCGTCGCCCAAGTGAACCTCGGGNNGCTTCATGAGTGGTGAGCACGATGGGGACACCTTCAGCGCCATCGACCGGTCTTTGCAGAAAGCTGTCGATGGAGACGCCCGCTTCGGCGAGGATCTCGGAGATCGAGGCGATCACCCCCGCCTCGTCCCGGACCAGCAGGCGCACATAGGCCCGTCCGACCGCGTGCGCGGCGTCCACCGGTGTGAAGGGTCGAAGACTGGCGGCGGGCGACTGAAACACCGGCCGCACCGCGCCGGTCATCACATCGGCGATATCGGCGGCGACGGCGGCGGCGGTCGGTCCCGCCCCGGCCCCAGGTCCCTGAATAATGATGCGGCCGATGCGCGCCCCCTCGATAAACAGCGCGTTCAGCGCGCCGGCTACTTGCGCCAAGGGGTGATCAAGAGGCGTCAGCGCCGGATGCACGCGCACCGACACGCCCGCCGCCGAGCGCGTGGCCGCGGCGATAAGCTTGATGCGGTAGCCCAGGTCTCTGGCCAGGCCGATGTCCAGCAGCTCTATGCTCTGGATGCCTTCGATCTGAGCGGCCGAAAAGGTTGGCGCGCATCCAAAAGCCAAGGCGGCCAGAATGGTGATCTTATGTCCGGCGTCGAAGCCACCGACATCCATGGTCGGGTCGGCTTCCGCGTAGCCCAGGCGCTGAGCTTCGCCGAGCACCTCGCCAAAGTCACGACCCGAACTCTCCATTTCGCTGAGGATGTAGTTGCAAGTGCCATTGAGGATGCCGGCCACCACCTCGACCTCATCGCCCACCATGGCCTCGCGCAGCATCTTCACCGCCGGCGTGCCACCCATAACCGCCGCTTCGAACAACAGGCTGGCGCCGGTCGACTCGGCCAGAGCGGCGAGGGCCGCGCCGTGATGGGCGATGAGGGCTTTGTTGGCCGTCACCACCGGTTTGCCGATGGTCAAGGCGGCCTCGACGGCGGTTTTGGCGGGGCCCTCGGAACCTCCGATCAGTTCAACGAAGACATCGTTGTCGGGCGAGCGCGCCAGGGCGACAGGGTCATTGAACCAGTTCAGATGCGAGACATCGGCAGCCCGCTTGGCGCGGCGCGAGCGCGCGCTTACGCCGCTGATGACGACCGCGGCGCCGCCAGGCGCGAAGTTGGGCCTGCGCGCCAACAGGTCGACCAGACCGCATCCGACCGTCCCCAGACCCGCCACGCCGACGCGCCACGACGGCCTGTCGGCGGGGACCTTGTTCCCAGCTTCTCGCGTCATGGCGTCGGCGCCTCGGCGCGCGCCCGGCTCAGGATCTGACCGGATTGATCAAGGAATTTCTTCACATTGCGCGCCGCCTGGCGAATCCGGTGCTCGTTCTCCACCAAGCCGATACGCACATAGCCTTCGCCATGTTCACCGAACGCAACGCCCGGGGAGACCGCCACGCCGGCTTCCTCCATCAAGAGCTTGGAAAACAGCATCGAGCCGACTTGCCCAAAGGCTTCGGGAACCGGCGCCCAGGCGAACATCGAAGCCGGCGGAGAGGGAATTGGCCAACCCGCGCGTCCCATGGCCGCGACCAGCACATCACGCCGCGCCCTATAAGTCGCCCTGATGTCGTCCACGCAGTCTTGCGGTCCGTTCAGCGCCGCGGCGGCAGCCACCTGAATGGGCGTGAACGCTCCATAGTCGACATAAGATTTCACCCGGGCTAAGGCGGCGCACATACGCGCGTTGCCGACCACCATGCCCACACGCCACCCGGCCATGGCGTAGGTCTTGGACAGCGAATTGACTTCCACCGCGATATCCATGGCCCCTTCGACCTGCAGGATCGAGGGCGGCGGGTTGTTGTCGAAATAGATCTCCGAATAGGCCACGTCGGAGAGCACAAGCATGTTATGTTTCTTCGCCAAGGCCACGACATCCTTGTAGAAATCTAGATCGACCCACTGCGCGGTGGGATTGGATGGGTAGCTCACGATGAGCACGCTGGCTGGCGGCGCCGAATGGCTCACCGCGCGGCTCACGCCCGAGAGGTAGGCTTCGGGTGACAGGGCTGGCACATGCCGGATGACACCTCCGGCCATGATGAAACCGTAGGCGTGGATCGGATAGGCCGGATTGGGGCAGATGATCACGTCGCCAGGGGCGGTGATGGCCTGGGCGAGATTGGCGAACCCCTCCTTGGAACCCAGCGTGGCGATCACCTCGGTGGCCGGGTCAAGGGTGACCCCGAATCGGCGCTGGTAGTAGCCGGCCATGGCCCGGCGCAGGCCGAGGATGCCCTTCGATGTCGAATAGCGACCCGATTTTGGGTCGCGCGCGGTCTCGATGAGCTTGTCAACGATGTGCTTGGGTGTGGGCATGTCCGGATTGCCCATGCCAAAATCTATGATGTCGACGCCTTCGCCGCGCAAACGGGCCTTGAGGCGGTTCACTTCCTCAAAGACATAGGGCGGCAGGCGCCGGATGCGATGGAAGTCCGCAGACATGGCGACTTAGGCGGCTCCGCGCATTAGCGGGGCCTGGGCGGCTTGGCCTTCGCCCGGGCGTCCTTGACGAAAGAGGTCGTGTCACCCTGATCGGGCGTGGTGACGGGCGGCGGGGGGGTGGCCTCCAGCTTGGCCTGCGCCGCGAACGCCGTCGTCTGGTCGAGCGTGAAGCGTTCAGTTTGGGTGTCGCGCACCAGATCCCGACCAGCGAGCCGCGTATCGACGACGGCGGCCTTGAATGCCGTGGCGTCCCTCACCCCCTTGGGAACCGCCGGAATGGAACAGAATGTTGGATAGGCGCCGGGTTTGCCCCCTGGGTTCTCGGTTGTCTTGGAACAGACCGTCGCGGCCAGCGCGGGCCCCGCCTCCGGCAGGCAGAGGCCCAAGGTGAGCCATACCGTTGCGGTTATTGAAATATGGCGCGACAGGGCTTTCATTATGCGCGAGGTCATAGGCCAGGACGCGGCCCAGAGGAAGGGCGCGCCGGCCGACCTTGTCTTGAGGAGTTCCGATGATGGCCAAGCCAGCCGCGCCGGCCAAGACGCCCCGCGGGAAGCGCGCGCGGGCCGGTGGCCCGACCGTCCAGCCGGCGTCCGCCGCGCCGCGGCCTTCCGAGACGTCGAATATTGACAGCCTCGCTTTGCTATCTTCCGATCAGCACGCGGCGCTGGAGACTCTGGCGTTCAACCTGGCGCGCGCGGCCATGACCGCCCAGGGGGCCATCGCCGAAGCGGCCCTTCGCCAGGCCGAGCATCCCGCCGCCCTGGCCCCCGACCCCTTCCACGTCGCTTCGGCCCTCGGCGAGGTGATGAACAGTCTGGCGGGCCAACCTGATCGCCTGATGCGGGCGCAGGCTGACCTCTACAGCCGGTATATGGAGCTTTGGCGCACGGCGGCGACGAGCGCCACCGGTCAGGGGGCGGCGCCGGTCGTCTCGCCGGCCAAGGGGGATAAACGCTTCGTGGATCCGGAATGGTCGTCAAACCCAGTCTTCGACGTCGTCAAACAGTCGTATCTCATCACATCGGGCTGGCTGAACGATTTGGTGGGCGGCGTGGAGGGCGTCGATCCGGTCACCAAGCGTCGGGTTGAATTTGTCACACGCATGCTCTCCGACGCCTTCTCACCTTCGAATTTCTTGCTGACCAATCCGGCCGCCCTGCGCGAGGTGATGCAAAGCCGCGGCGAAAGTCTCGCTCGCGGCATGGAAAACTTCGCCGCGGACCTGGAACGTGGAGGCGGCAAGCTGTCGATCAGCCAGACCGATCTTAGCCAATTCAAGGTCGGCGAGAATGTCGCCACCGCGCCTGGCAAGGTCATCTTCCAGAACGACATCATCCAGCTCCTGCAGTTTTCGCCGTCCAGCGACAGTGTCTGGGAGATCCCGCTGCTGATCTTTCCGCCCTGGATCAATAAGTTCTACATTCTCGACCTGAGGCCGGAAAATTCGATGATCCGCTGGCTGGCGAGCCAGGGGTTCACGGTCTTTGTGACCTCCTGGGTCAACCCCGACGCCGCCTTGGCGACCAAGACCTTTGAGGACTACCTGAACGAGGGCATCTACGCGGCCATCCAGGCGGTCGCCCGGCAGACAGGCGTCAAGACCGTCAACACCGTCGGCTATTGCATCGGCGGCACCCTGCTATCCTGCGCCCTGGCTCACATGGCGGCTCGCGGCGATACCCGCGTAGCCTCGGCGACATTCTTCGCCGCCCAACAGGACTTCACCGAAGCCGGAGACCTGCTGATCTTCGCCAATGAGGACTGGCTCAAGGATCTTGAGGGTCGAATGGACGCCGGCGGCGGCGTCCTGGCGGGACAGACCATGGCCGACACCTTCAACGCCCTGCGGGGGAACGATTTGATTTGGTCGTTCTTCGTCAGCAACTACCTGATGGGAAAGGAGCCCAAACCCTTCGACCTTCTGTTCTGGAACTCCGACCAGACGCGCATGCCCAAGGCGCTGCACCTGTTCTATCTGCGCAAATTCTACCTTGAGAACGCCTTGGCGGCGCGAAAGCTGGATCTTGCCGGCGCGCGTCTCGATCTTGGCGCGGTCAAGACGCCGATCTATGCGCAATCCTCGCGGGAAGATCACATCGCGCCGGCCAAGTCGGTTTACAAGGGCGCCAGGCTGTTCGGCGGACCGGTCACCTTCACCCTGGCTGGCTCGGGCCACATCGCCGGGGTCATCAACGCCCCGGCGGCGATGAAATATCAGCATTGGACCAACGACGCCCTGCCGGCGACGCTGGATGAGTGGATGGCGGGGGCGGTGGAACACCCAGGCTCCTGGTGGCCGCACTGGGCGGCGTGGTTGAAGGTCAGATCTGGGGGTCAAGTCCCAGCCCGCGATCCGGCCGCCGGCCCCCTGAAGCCGATCGAGGACGCGCCGGGCGCTTTCGTCAAGGTGCGCTCCTAGAGCTCAGATTTGGTGACGGAGCAACCCCACGGAGGGCTGAGGGGCATGACCAAGCCTCGCATCGTCGTTGTCGGAGCCGGCTTTGGCGGCATGGCCGTGATCAAGGCTCTCAAGGGCGCTCACGCCGACGTGACCCTGATCGACCGCACGAATCATCATCTCTTCCAACCGCTGCTCTACCAAGTGGCGACCGCGGCGCTTTCGCCGGCCGATATCGCCACCGCCACTCGCGCGTTGCTCCGCCATCACAAAAACGTCACCGTTATCATGGGCGAGGTCATGGGAATCGATGCCCCGGGAGGCTTGGTCAAGGTTGCGAACGCGCCCGATCTGGCTTTCGACTTCCTCGTGCTGGCCACAGGCGCCGACTACAGCTTCTTTGGCAAGGAGCGGTGGGCGCCGAACGCTCCGGTCTTAAAAACCCTGGACGACGCGCTGGCGATTCGGGAACGCCTGTTGGGCGCTTTCGAGTGGGCCGAGAGCCATGCCGGCGAGCGAGGGATCAGCCAGGGATTGACCTTCGTGGTGGTCGGGGGCGGTCCGACCGGCGTCGAGTTGGCGGGCACAATCGCCGAACTCGCCAGATCGACCCTCGCTCGCGACTTTCGCCATATCGATCCCGCATCGGCGCGTATCATCCTCTTTGAAGCCGGCCCTCGCCTGTTGTCCGCCTTCCCCAAACAACTTTCCGACTACGCACGAACGGCGCTGGAGAAACTCGGTGTCGAGGTACGGATCGAGAGCCCGGTCGAAGAGATCGATAGCGAAGGTCTCACTACCACGGCCGAACGAATTTCAACGGCCAATGTGATCTGGTGCGCGGGCACAACGGCTCGCCCGGCCGCGCGGTGGCTCGGCGCCGAAGAAGCGGGTAACAGGGCGATCAAGGTGGAGGGTGACTGCGGAGTTCCAGGTCACGCGAACATCTTTGCTCTGGGCGATGTCGCCAGCTTCGACGCGGGTGGCGGGGCGGTGCTGGCGGGCTTGGCTCCCGTCGCCAAGCAGCAAGGCGCCTACGTCGGTCATCTGCTGAAGGCGCGGATCGCGGGCCGAACCGCTCCCAAACCGTTCCGTTATCGGGACCGTGGCGCGATGGCGGTCATCGGCAGGTCCCGCGCCATCGCCGACTTTGGCTGGCTGCGGCTGACGGGCTTTGCCGCGTGGCTCACCTGGTCCCTGGTGCATCTGATGCTGCTGGTCGATTTCCGCAGCCGTCTGTTGGTCTACGTCAACTGGTCATGGGCTTGGTTTACCTGGGGCCGCGGCGCCCGCCTCCTGACTCGCGCTTCGCCAGACACCTACGGGCTCGCTAGAAGGGGCGGGCGAAGATAGACTGGGGCCGTTCGCACCCTCCCCTGTAAACCACGGAATCTCCGATGCCCGATGAAAAGCCGAGCGTTTCAAACCCCGCGGGGCGGCGGCAAGGGGCGCTTTCTGGATGGGACAACGAAGGCGGGGCCGGAGCGGGCGGCCCGCAAGCGGGCCTAGGAACTGGCGGAGCGCAAACAGAGGTTCCTCAGTTGACCAATGCCGAGCTCGTGCGCCTTCGGGTTCGCGTGATCGCGCTGGAGAACCTGGTGATCACCCTGCTGGCGGAACTCCCAGGGCGGCGGTTGGAGTTAGCTCGCGAAATGGCGACCTACATCTCTCCGCGGCCAGGCTTCACGCCCCACCCCCTGACGATTCACGCGGCGGCTCAAATGATCAATCTTGCTGATCGAGCCGGTCACTTTCGAGGAGCGACGTCGGCCTGAGCCGGTGCGATGATCTGGCGGGAACAGCGCCAGCGGTCTTCAGGCGACAACGAACCTTAAGGCCACGCCGTTATTGCAGTAGCGAAGGCCGGTAGGTCTGGGGCCATCGTCGAAAACATGGCCCTGGTGGCCCAGGCAGCGGGCGCAGTGATATTCCGTGCGCAAATAGCCAAGCTGGAAGTCGCGCTTCTTGGCGAGCGCTCCGGCGATCGCGGTATAGAAGCTGGGCCACCCGGTCCCGGAATCAAACTTCCATTGCGACTTGAACAGCGGCAGATCGCATCCCAGGCACACGAATGTCCCGGCGCGATGCTCATTGTTCAAGGCGCTGGTGAAGGGCGTTTCGGTGTCTTCCCTGCGCAGGACATTATAGGAGGCCGACGGCAGGCGCTTGCGCCAATCTGAATCGGTGAGTTTGCGCCAAGGCGAGGCGGCCCAGGGATCGGCGGCGGCCAAGGCCGCCACGGCGGGCGCGCAGACGGCCAATGCGGCGCCCCCCAGCAGGAGATGGCGGCGTGTGAGGCGAGCGGAGGAAAAGGTCATGACGTCCATCCGAATGGCCACATCCAAAGGTTACCCGTTAGAGCTCACCGTTGCGTGATTACAACCCCCGGCTCTCCGGCAGACCGAGCATCAGGTTGAGATTCTGCACCGCCGCGCCGCCGGCGCCCTTGCCCAGATTATCCAGCACCGCCACCAACCTGGCCTGGCCGAAATCATCGCCGCCGAAGGCATAGAGCTTCATGCGGTTGGTTGCATTGAGACTTTCGGCATCAAGCTGGGAAAGCGCGGCGGTCTCGGCGAGCGCCGCCACCTCGACAAAGGGCTCATCGGCATAGGCGCGCGTCAGCGAGGCGTGAATTTCCGCCATCCTTGGGGCCACCGGCAGCGCTCGCAGCGGCAAGGGGACCTCGACGATCATCCCTTGGCGAAAACGGCCGACGCCCGGTGTGAACAATGGCCGGTGAGTCAGATGAGCGTGACGCTGCATCTCGGGCACGTGCTTGTGGCTCAGGTCCGTGGCGTAGATGCGATATGCCGCGGTCGTATAGTTGGGCGCCGATGGGTCCTCGAANNATCATCGCCCTGCCGCCGCCCGAATAACCCGAAACGCCGGTGACCGTCAGCGGCCAGGTCTTTGGGACGAGACCATCGTCCACCAGGGGTCTGACCAGGGCGATCATGCCGGTTGCGTAGCATCCTGGGTTGGACACACGGCCGGCTTCAGCCACGGCTTTGCGCTGACCTTCGGTCATTTCGGGAAAGCCATAGGTCC
>PMOM01000048.1 GCA_003161535.1 Caulobacteraceae bacterium
TCGGCGAGACCCGGACGCAACCCGCGCACCGGCGAGGCTGTCCAGGTGCGGGCAAAGCACGTGCCCTTCTTCAAGAGCGGCAAGGAACTGCGGGCGCGGCTCAACGCGGACTAACCGCGATGCCGATCGCCAAGATTTGCGGGCTCTCCACGCCGGGGGCCGTCGATGCCGCGCTGATGGGCGGCGCGGCCTTTCTCGGTTTTGTGTTTTTCGCCGGCAGTCCACGCAATATCGCCTTGGAGGCGGCCGCGGCTCTCGCGCGCCCAGCTCGCGGCAACGCGGTCATCGTGGCCGTCACGGTCGATCCGGACGATGCGCTGCTTGACCGATTGATGGGCGTGGTCGCCCCTGACCTCATTCAATTGCACGGCGACGAAACGCCCGCTCGCGTAAATGAAGTTTCGGCCCGGACCGGTGCGGGCGTCATCAAGGCGATCCCCGTCTCCGTCCTCGACGATCTACGAGCCGCGAGCGCGTACGCAGGGGTCAGCGCTCATCTGATGTTCGACGCCAAGGCAGCGCCCGGGTCGGCGGCCCCCGGCGGGACCGGTGTGGCTTTCGACTGGCCCATCCTGGCCGGCCAGGCGTTTGAGCGCCCATGGTTTCTGGCTGGCGGCCTCGATCCGTGGAATGTCGCCCAAGCCGTGCGGCTCTCCGGCGCGCCGATGGTCGATGTTTCTTCTGGCGTGGAGCGAGGGGCCGGACTAAAGGACCCGGCTCTCATCGAGGCCTTCCTGGAGGCGGTCCGCCGCGCCTGAAAAAAAGTCATCGCCGTCGCGACCGTGGTAAACGCTCCCCCGCCCAACGACTATCTCGCCTATCCCGACGCTCAAGGGCGCTTTGGCGACTACGGCGGTCGTTACGTGCCCGAAACCTTGATGCCGCTCGTGCTGGCGTTGGGGGCGGCCTACGCGGAGGCCAAGGCGGACGCCGCCTTCCAGGTCGAGCTAGGCGGCTATCTGACGAACTATGCCGGCCGCCCCAGCCCACTCTACTTCGCCCGGCGTCTGACCGAGCATCTGGGGGGCGCGAAGATCTATCTCAAACGCGAGGAGCTCAATCACACCGGCTCGCACAAGATCAACAATTGCCTGGGCCAGATTCTGCTCGCCCGCCGAATGGGCAAGAAGCGGATCATCGCCGAGACCGGGGCCGGCCAGCACGGCGTCGCCTGCGCCACCGTATGCGCCCTCTTCGGCCTGGAGTGCATTGTCTACATGGGCGCGGTGGACGTGGAGAGACAGGCGCCCAACGTCCTGCGCATGAACCTGCTGGGCGCTCAGGTCCGCCCGGTGACCAGCGGCGCGGCGACCCTGAAGGACGCCATGAACGAAGCGCTGCGCGACTGGGTAAGCAATGTCGAGGACACCTATTACCTGATTGGCTCGACCGCCGGACCCCACCCCTACCCGGTCATGGTGCGCGACTTTCAGGCGGTGATCGGCGCCGAGACGCGCGAGCAACTCCTTGCCGCCGAAGGGCGGGCGCCCGACGCCCTGGTCGCCTGCGTGGGCGGCGGCTCCAACGCCATCGGCCTCTTTCATGCCTTCCTCAATGACGAGGCGGTGCGCATGTTTGGCGTCGAGGCGGCCGGCGATGGGATGGCGACCCGCCGCCACGCTGCCGCCGTCAACGGCGGACGCCCGGGCGTCCTGCACGGGGCCAAGAGCTATCTGCTGCAAGACGCCGACGGCCAGATCCTTGAGGCTCATTCGATCTCGGCCGGGCTGGATTACCCGGGCATTGGCCCCGAGCACGCCTGGCTGCATGACGTCGGCCGGGTGCGCTATCTGACCGCCACCGACGATGAAGCCCTGGAGGCCTTTGCGCTCTGCGCGCGGCTGGAGGGCATCGTGCCGGCCCTGGAATCGGCCCACGCCCTGGCCCGCTTGCCGCAAATCGCCGCCGAAGTGGGCGCGGGGGGCGTCGTGGTGCTCAATCTCTCCGGTCGGGGCGACAAGGATCTGGCCACGGTGGCGGCCCGGTTGGGGCTGGGCGCCTTGGAGGGACGGGTGTGAGTGGCGGGCGCATCGAGGCCCGATTCGCCGACCTGGCGCGCGAGGATCGCGCCGCCTTCGTCGCCTATGTGATGGCCGGCGATCCGGACGCCGAGACCTGCCTGTCGATCCTCGAAGGACTGCCCGACGCCGGCGCCGACCTCATCGAGCTGGGCGTTCCGTTCTCCGATCCCATGGCCGACGGACCGGCGATTCAACGCGCCGCCACTCGGGCGCTGGACGGCGGCATGACCGTGAACGGAGTGCTGGACCTGGCGCGCCGGTTTCGAACCGGCGATGAAGCCACGCCGATCGTCCTGATGGGATACCTCAATCCGCTTCTCAGCTATGGCCTGGAGACGTTCGCGACCCGCGCCGCCGCCGCCGGTGTGGATGGCGTGATCGTCGTCGACTGCCCGCCGGAGGAAGCCGCCCCTCTGACCGACGCCCTCGAGGGCGCCGGTCTTGCCCTGATCCGCCTGGCGACGCCGACCACCGACGCGGCGCGTCTGGCGATTGTCGCCCGCCGCGCTGGGGGCTTCGTTTACTATGTCTCGGTGGCGGGGGTGACGGGGGACAAACCGGTCGACGCCGAAAAGATCGCCCCGGCCGTGGCGCGCGTGCGCCAGGCCTGCGGTCTGCCAGTGGCCGTCGGATTTGGCGTCCGCACGCCCGATCAGGCCGCCGCCGTGGCCCGGGTGGCCGACGGCGCCGTTGTGGGTTCGGCGCTGGTGGACGCCATCGCCGAGGCCGTCTCACAGAGCCGTGATCCGGTTGCATTAGTTCTGGATACGGCCGCCGCGCTGGCTAAGGCTGTGCAATCGGCGCGCGCGGGCGGCTCGTAGGGGAACGGCCGTGGCTGAAGACGACAAGAACCGACCCGCTCGCCGCGGCTGGCTGGCCAAGATCGCCCCTGGCGTGCGCAAGTTCGTCGCCCGCCGCGAGACCCCCGACAATCTTTGGGAAAAGTGCCCAGACACCGGCGAGATGATCTATCGCCCTGATCTGGAGGCCGCGTTGTGGGTCACCCCGGCGGGTCGCCACATGCGCATTCGCCCGGCCCTGCGTTTCGCCTACACCTTCGATCTGGGCCGCTACAAAAGCCTGCCGTTGCCAAGGTCGCCCGACGATCCACTCAAGTTCACTTACGGCAAGTCCTACCGCGACAGCCTTGCCGCCGCCCGCAAGGCGACCGGCGAACCGGACGCCATGGCCGCGGCCATCGGTGAAGTCGGCGGCGTCCAGGCCGTGGTTCTGGTGCAGGACTTCGCATTCATGGGCGGTTCCCTCGGCGTCGCCGCCGGCGAGGGTTTCCTGGCGGCGGTGGATGCCGCGGTCAAGCGTCAGGCGCCCCTGGTGGCGTTCACGGCTTCAGGCGGCGCGCGCATGCAGGAAGGCGTCCTCTCGCTGATGCAGATGGCGCGCACGACGGCGGCCATTCAGCGACTGCGGATAGCCCGCTTGCCCTATATCGTCGTGCTCACCGACCCGACCACCGCCGGCGTCATGGCTTCCTACGCCATGCTCGGGGATGTGCATCTGGCCGAGCCGGCGGCCCTGATCGGATTCACCGGTCGCCGGGTAATCGAGCAGACCATCCGCGAGACCCTTCCGCCCGGCTTCCAGACCGCCGAATTCCAGGTTGAACGCGGCATGGTCGATCGCGTGGTGGCGCGCAAGGAGCTGCCCGTGGTCCTGGGCTCGATCCTGCGCACCCTGATGCTGGGGCGTTCGCGCCTGTCGGCCGCCTGAACCCGTCCGCCGCGCCCGACCACGACGCCATTCGCGCCTCGGACGGGGCGATCAAACGCCTGCGCGCCCTGCACCCGGTGCTCATCGATCTTTCCACCGGCCGCGTCGAGCGTCTGCTGGAGGCGCTGGGTCGCCCGCAGGATCGCATGGGCCCGGTGATCCACGTTGCTGGGACCAACGGCAAGGGCTCGACCACCGCTTATCTGCGCGCCATGGCCGAGGCCGCCGGCCTGAGGGTTCATGCTCTGACTTCGCCCCATCTGGTGCGGTTTTGTGAACGCATCCGCCTGGCGGGCGCGCTGATCAGCGA
This sequence comes from Caulobacteraceae bacterium, assembly GCA_003161535.1. Classification (GTDB taxonomy): domain Bacteria; phylum Pseudomonadota; class Alphaproteobacteria; order Caulobacterales; family Caulobacteraceae; genus Acaudatibacter. The sequence goes on from PMOM01000048.1 coordinate 4,060, forward strand.
TGACGAGCTCTCCGACCGCATCGACGAGGTCGAAGCCGCCAATGGCAAAGAGCCCATCAGCTTTTTCGAGATCACCACCGCGCTGGCCTTCCATGCCTTCGCGCGGTCGCCGGCCGATCTCTGCATCGTCGAGGTCGGTCTTGGGGGTCGCTTCGACGCCACCAATGTCTTTGCCCACCCTGCCGTCAGCGTGATCTCGCCGATCGACTACGATCACCTGGAGATGCTGGGACTGGAACTGGCCAAGATCGCCTGGGAGAAGGCCGGGATCATCAAGTCCGGGCGCCCGGTGGTGGCGGCCCGACAGGCGGATGAGGCGCTGGCGGTGGTCGAGGCCGAGGCGAGCCGCCTTGGCGCGCCCCTTACCCTCATGGGTCGGGATTTCGACGCCTATGAAGATCGTGGCCGGCTGATGGTCCAGATGGAGACGCGCCTGATGGACCTGCCCGCGCCAAGTCTGTTCGGCGATCATCAGTTCGCCAACGCCGGCCTCGCCGCGGTCGCCATTCTGGCTTTGGATGATCGGCGCATCGACGAGGCGGCCATCGCGGCGGGGGTGGGCGGAGCGATTTGGCCGGGGCGTTTCCAGAGACTGACCGCCGGGCCTCTGGCGAAGATGGCCCGCGCCAGGGGGGCCGATCTTTGGCTCGACGGCGGCCACAATCCCCACGCCGGGCGGGCGTTGTCGGATGCTTGCGCGCGGCTGATGGCCAAGGACGGCCGCCCTCTGGCGCTGATCGTCGGAATGTTGGGGCGCAAGGACGCCAGGGGGTTCTTCGAAGCTTTCGCGAGGCTCGCGCCCCAGGTCTTCACGACCGGTTTCGAGTCACCGAACGCCACTCCAGCCGATGCCCTGGCCGAGGCCGCGCGCGCCGCGGGTCTTCAGGCCGAGCCGGTGAACGGCGTGCAGGCGGCGCTGCTAGGCGCATGGCGGGGGTCGGGACCGGCTCCCCACACGCTCATCTGCGGGTCCCTGCATTTTGCCGGGGACGTTTTGGCCATGAGCGAAGAGACATGGCCGACCTAGCGCGACACTGAAAGGAATCAGCCGTTGAGCGAAGCCATCATCGCCTGGGGGTAACGGTCACCTGCCACCGCGTCCGCTGGGAAGATCGCTGCGATTTCATTCAGTTCGGCTGGGCTGAGGTTGATGTCGACCGCCGCGGCGTTCTCTTGCAGGTACTTGATGCGTTTCGTGCCTGGGATGGGAACGATGTCGTCGCCCTGCGCCAGCACCCAGGCCAGCGCCAGCTGAGAGGCGGTGACGCCCCTGGCGGCGGCCATCGCCTTGATCTTGTCCACCAGCTTGAGGTTTCTGGCGAAGTTTTCGCCCTGGAAGCGGGGACTCATGCGCCGGTAGTCATCGGCGGCGAAGTCATCGGGGCTTTTAATCTCGCCGGTCAGGAATCCTCGGCCAAGGGGGCTATAGGGGACGAAGCCCACGCCCAGCCGCCGGCAGGCGCTCAAGATCTCCCGCTCCGGATCGCGCGTCCAAAGAGAATATTCGCTCTGCACCGCGGTGATCGGGTGGGTCTTGTGGGCGCGCTCGAGCGTCGAAGCCGAAACTTCCGATAGGCCCAGGAAGCGGACCTTGCCGGCCGCGACAAGCTCGGCCAGGGCGCCGACGGTCTCCTCGATTGGTGTCGCTGGGTCAACCCGGTGTTGGTAGTAGAGATCGATCGCCTCAACCTTCAGGCGCTGGAGGCTTGCCTCGACGGCCTGGCGCACATAGTCGGGCCGACCGTTGATGCCGCGCCGGCCGGGGTTGGCCGGATCAAAGACGATACCAAATTTCGTGGCCAGGAACACCCGGTCGCGCTTGCCCTTCAGGGCGCGTCCCAGCAGCGACTCGTTGGTGTGCGGCCCGTACATGTCGGCGGTGTCCAGGAAGGTGACGCCAAGCTCGATGGCGCGATGGATGGTGGCCACCGATTCGTCGTCGTCGCGCGGGCCGTAAAAGGCGCTCATCCCCATGCAGCCAAGGCCGATGGCCGACACGGTCGGCCCGGCGGGGCCCAGTCTACGCGTCTTCATGATTCAAACTCCTCCTGTGTCGCCGCCCCCCGATCGCGGAGGAGAAGTCGGATGAACCAAATTGGCGATCCTGTCCAACCTATCGCTCGGGCCGCCGAGGCGGGCGGCGAGCCGATACCCTCCAGTTTGCGTCCGCCGGGCGGTCGCGTTAGTGAACCGCTGTCATGCTTAGCCTTACCGATCCCGCCGACGACCAGCTGGTCGATCTGGT
>PMOM01000261.1 GCA_003161535.1 Caulobacteraceae bacterium
GTTTCGGTCTGCGGCTCGACGCCCTGGTTGCCGTCAAGCACGGCGACGCAGCCGTCCAGCACCCGCAAGGAGCGCTCGACCTCGATGGTGAAATCGACGTGGCCGGGGGTGTCGATGATGTTGAGACGCTTGCCGTTCCACATGGCGGTGGTGGCCGCCGAGGTGATGGTGATCCCCCGCTCCTGCTCCTGCTCCATGAAATCCATGGTCGCCGCGCCGTCGTGGACCTCGCCGATTTTGTGGGTCTTGCCGGTGTAGAACAAGATCCGTTCCGTGGTCGTCGTCTTGCCGGCATCGATGTGGGCCATGATGCCGAAGTTGCGATAATCTTTGATGTCTGTGGTGCGGGGCATGACGGCGACTTTAAGAAAAAAGCTTGCGTCGGCGGGCCGACGTGAAGCGCGCGCGGTCTAGCTCAAACCGCTCGCGACGAGAAGGGCGTGCTGGAAGAGAAACCTATATGGGCGTCTACCAGCGATAATGCGAGAAGGCGCGGTTGGCTTCGGCCATTTTGTGGGTGTCTTCCCGCTTCTTGACCGCCGAGCCGCGATTGTTCGAGGCGTCCAGGAGTTCGCCGGCCAGTTTTTCGGTCATGGTGTTTTCCCCACGGCCGCGGGCGGCGCTGACCAGCCAGCGAATGGCCAGGGCTCGGCGGCGATCGGGTCGCACTTCCATGGGCACCTGATAGGTCGCCCCGCCGACCCGGCGCGACTTCACCTCCACCGACGGCGAGACATTCTCCAGCGCGGCGTGGAAGGTTTCCAGGGGGCCCTGGTCGCGGCGCTTGGCTTCCATGATCTCGAAGGCGCCATAGATGATGTTTTCGGCGACGGCCTTTTTGCCTTCGTACATGACGTAGTTCATGAACTTGGTGATCACCAGATCGCCGAACTTCGGATCGGGCAGGACATCGCGCTTTTCGGCGCGGCGGCGGCGGGACATATCTCTTAAATTTCCTGTTTCTGTACCCTGGCCTTGGCCGGGATGGTCTTGGCGTCGCTGGTCATCATTTGGGACGCTTGGCGCCATAGAGCGAGCGACGCTGTCTGCGGTCCTTGACCCCCTGAGTGTCCAGCACGCCGCGCAGGATGTGGTAGCGGACGCCGGGCAGATCCTTCACCCGTCCGCCGCGAATCAACACCACCGAATGCTCCTGCAGATTGTGGCCTTCGCCTGGGATGTAGCACACCGCCTCGATGCCCGAGGTCAGGCGCACCTTGGCGACCTTGCGCAGGGCCGAATTGGGCTTCTTGGGCGTCACCGTATAGACCCTGGTGCACACGCCGCGACGCTGCGGCGAACCCTTGAGGGCCGGAACCTTGTTGCGCGCGATCTTGTTGGCGCGCGGCTTGCGGATCAGCTGGTTGACGGTCGGCATGGAGTCTTTCGTAACGGATCAAACACGCGGGGGCCCGATGGCGGTCGATAAACACGAAACGGCGCCGAATCGCGGGTGCGACTTCGGCGCGTCGGGCGATCCTTTTTCAAGGGACTGCCGGTTCATCGGGGCCGATCAGGCCAAGGGGCCTCTAAAAAGAGCGCGGGTGATACGCGCGAAGCCTCGCTGCGTCAACGTCCGGTCTGTCGCGGTCCCCGTGGCGCGCGACCCCTCGCCGCCTGAGCCTATCGGCCCACGCTCACCTTGCCCGAACCGAACACCCGCTTGCTCACCGCTCCGGTCACGCGGGCGACGCTGACGCCTCCCGAGCCCGCGATCGAGACGCGCAGGCTCTGGGCCACGCCCCCAAAATGTACGCCGCCCGAACCTGCGATGGACGCGGTCATCGTCGAAACCTGGCCGCCCTTCGCCCGCACCACGCCGGAGCCGGCGATGCGCACATCGAAGGGACCCTCGATCGACGCCGCCGTGATGTCTCCCGAGCCGCTGGACACCGCGCTTACCGGGCCATGAATCGCCTGGGTGTTGATGGACCCCGAGCCGGCCACGCTGAGATCGGCCGAGGCGGCCTCGCCGGTCCGCGTTTGCCCCGAGCCGGCCTGATCAAGCCGCAGATGTCCGGCCACATTGGCGATCGTCCAGCCGCCGCATCCCTGGTTGATCAGCTCCAGGCTTGCGCTGCGCCCGATATCTCCGAACACCGCCTCGCCGGCGAAGATGCGCACGTCAAACGGGGTGCGGATGAGCAACTTAGGCAGATCATCGTAAGGGATGACGCCCCTGCCCCGGATCTCCACGCCGCGATGTCCACCCGCCGCCGCGCAGCCCCGCACACGATGACGAACGTCGCCGATGATGGACACATGTCCGGCGAACATCCTCACCTTCAGCGGCAACTTGGCGGAACCGTGAAGGATGCTCACCGCGACGTCGGAGCGGGCTTGCGGGATCACCACGACGCGGGCCGCCGCGCCTCGAATCTGCACCGTCGTCGCCGCCGTCAGCGCGCCCGGAGCGGCCAGCGCGGCGCCCATCGCCGCCAGAAGAATCGAGAGGCGCATGCCGATCTCCAAACGATGACGCTCCGCGACGGCGATGGCGCGGGTGACGTTGGCGAAGGCTACCCCGCGCGGCGAGACGACGCAGCTTAAATCGCCGCCCGGCCTGGGCCTGGGCGTGGAGCGGGTAGCGGGAATCGAACCCGCATATTCAGCTTGGAAGGCTGCTGCACTACCATTGTGCTATACCCGCGCGCCACGCGGCCCCGCAGTTCCTCGCGCACCGCGAGCCGATCGTCAACGCCGGGGGCCGACGCCTCGCGCCGCCCGCGGCTTCCAGCCTAGCGCATTCGCTGCCTAAGTCGCTCCGCATCCCCAAACCCCGTCATAGCCGGGCGTCAGTCCCGGCTACCCATGAACACATTCCCATAAGT
>PMOM01000217.1 GCA_003161535.1 Caulobacteraceae bacterium
GGCCCAAGGTAGCGATTGATGGTCTTGGCCTTGGCCGGACTTTCGACGACGACGACATTCATGCGGGATTAGAGCGCCAAGCTTGCGGGAAGTGAGCGCCCTTAGAGCACGGCGCCGCCGGGGGGAAGTGGGGGTGACCCCCCGCCCATGTCAACGGAGCACCTCGGCGGAACGGCGAAGCTTGCATCAGATTCGGGCGACGAAGCCACCCGGCATCAACTCCGCCCGCCCGGCCAGGGCCAGCTCCACCAGGGCCGCGAGGACCGCCGAGATCGGCGCGCCAGCGGCGCGAGCCAGTTCGTCAAACGCCGTGGGCGTCGGCGATAGAAGAATCTCCAGCGCCGCCCGCAGTTCGTCGATGTCCGGATCGGCTCCAGGATCTGGGCCGGCGTAGGCCGCCGGTTCGCGCTCGGTGACCATCGGCTGGGCTTCCAGGACCCGCAGTACGTCCTCGACTTCCTCCACGAGCGTGGCGCCCTGGCGCAGGAGTTCGTTTGCCCCGCGGGCGCGCGGATCCAGCGGCGAGCCAGGCACCGCGAACACCTCGCGGCCTTGTTCCCCGGCCAACCGGGCGGTGATCAGGGATCCCGATTTCAGCTCCGCTTCCACCACCACCACGCCCCTCGACAGGCCTGAAATGATGCGATTGCGTCGGGGAAAGTCGGCCGCCCGGGCCGCGTGGCCAATCGACCTTTCGGAAACCACGCAGCCCTTCGCCACCAGGGCCCCATAGAGGGCGGCGTTGTCTGGCGGGTAGATGTCGTCGACGCCGCCCGCCAGGACCGCCACCGCGCCCCACGCCACGGAGCCTTCATGCGCCGCCGCGTCGATACCTCGGGCCATGCCGGACACGACGATATAGCCGGCCTCACCCAAGGCGTTGGCGAGTGTACGGGCAAATCGTCGCCCTGTCGCCGATGCTGTGCGCGCGCCGACGACGGCGACAGTCTTGGTCTTGAGCAGAGCGCGGTCCCCAAGCACCCACAGGAGGGGTGGCGGCGCATCAAGCGCCGCCAGCAGAGGGGGGAAATCGCCTTCGCAGCCGATGATCAGTTGGGCCCCGATCCGCCCCCCGGCAGCCAGTTCCTGCTCGGCTTGATCAACGCTGGGAAGTTTGAGCGGCAGGGCGCGGCCGCCTCGACGGGCCAGATCGGGCAGAGCCCGTAATGCCTCGCCCGCGGATTTATAGCGGCCGATGAGGTGCCTGAACGTCACCGGCCCAACCGACTCGGCCCTAGCCAGACGCAGCCAGTCGATGCGCTCGGCGTTCGAGGGCACGTGCGCCATCACGCGGCGGGGCGGGACTTGCCGCCGCCCAGGCGCGGCTCGACACCTGTCAGCAGGCGGCGAATGTTTTCATGGTGGCGAACGAAGATCAGCAAGGCCATGCCCACCGCCAGCCAGAGGCGCGCCTCGGTCGCTTGGTGCAAAACGATGAACAAAACGGGCGCCAGGGCCGCCGCGGCCAGAGCGGCCAGCGAGGAGAAGCGGAATACCGCCGCCACGCCCATCCAGATCAGGGCGGAGGCGATCCCCACGGGCCACGCCACCGCGAGCAGGATGCCGAAAAAGATCGCCACCCCCTTGCCACCGCGAAGCCTAAGCCAAGCAGGGAAGAGATGCCCAAGGAACGCCGCGCCGCCGGCCAGCACTGCCGCCGTCGGCGAGAACACCCAGCCCGCGAGCAATACCGCAGCGGCGCCCTTGCCCGCGTCGCCGACGAGGGTGATCAGGGCCAGATCGCGACGTCCCGTGCGCAGAACGTTGGTGGCGCCGATGTTGCCCGAGCCAATCTCGCGGATATCTCCGGCTCCGCCGAGCCGGGTGGCGATCACCCCGAAGGGAATCGAGCCCAGCAGGTAGCCGCCGATCAGGCTCACGAAGATCGCGACGAGGGAACCTGGGGCGCTGAACATGACCACATCCTATGCCAAGGGTCCTCCCGGTAGAACCCTTATCCCGATGGCGGTGAGGGTCACTTCCCGGCCGGCGGCGGCTGGGTCACAGGGACGGCGGGAGGCGGTCGTCTGGCCTGGAACACCGGTCCCCCCATGTACGAAACATAGACCTTCTTCTGGCCGCGAGAGACGTAAACCCGATGGGACCGGAAGAAGTCAGCGCCCAGCAGCATCTGCGGCTCCTCAAACGCTTGGCCTTTGATGCGGGAACCCGCCCTGACGTCCGTATCGGCATGAAACAGGTCGGCGACGCGCAGTCTGGCGTTCTTGATCGTCTCGTCGCCGAAGGTGAAGGTTGGAAAGACCCCGACATAATTCTGCACCGATTGCGCGCCCAACCCATGGGCTTGCTCGGCGGTCTTGACGCCCGGCGATGTCGGCGTCAGTCCCGCTTTCGCCGCGGCCGCGGTCGTGACCACCGACAGGTCGGAGCCCGTATCCATTTCCGCCCGCAACGGCGCGCCGTTCAAGAGCACGGTGACGTCAATCTGTTGCGTATTGTCGCCAATCATCGGTGTCGCGGAATAGGCCTTGCCCCAATAGACCACCTGGTCGCCCGTGCAGCCTTCGGGCTTGAAGAGTCGCAGTCTTCCCTCGGGAAGATCAAATTCCACGTCGGCTTGCAGCAGGAAACCCGCGCCAAGAATCCCTTGCGCGCCGCCGAGCTTGCTCCGGCCGGCGACAAGTAAGTTGAGGTTTTGAATGACCAGGTTCGAGAGAGTGAACGCGTTCACATGAGTCATCTGCGCGCCAGCGTCGCCGCCGACACCATAGAACCGGACGCTGTCGAGAGGCTTTGTCGTCAAACCGAGCTGTTGGATGCTGCCTCGAAACAGGAGTGTGGCGAAGGAGCCGGTGTCGACAATCAGGCGGACGGGGCGACCGTTGATCTGGGCCTCAACCGTTAGGTGCGGACCATCAACCTGCACCGGTAGTTCGCCGATCTTCACCATGCGACAGGCAGCCCGCGCGGGGGTCGCCAGGCCCGATCCGACAAGCAGCAGCGCGCCGAACCCAACCGCTGACGCCCACCCCCTCATCGCCGCCTCCTGAATACGCGCTGATCGGCCTCAAGGCCGGGCCAAGCCAGTGAGTCATCCGGATTTGTACACCACCCGCCCATCGACCAGCGTCATCAGCACTCGACCCTGCAACCGTCGTCCGTCAAAGGCGGAGTTCTTGGACTTGGAGATGAGGTCCTCCGCGTCGATCAGGCGCGGCGCCTCGATGTCGCAAAGCAGGAGGTCCGCGGGCGCTCCAACCTTGAGACGACCGGCCTCCAATCCCATAGCCTTGGCGGGGGCAAGCGTGGCGGCCTCGATCAGGCGAATCAAGGGAACGCGCCCCTCATGATGGAGGGTGAGAAGGGCTGGCAGCAGAGTCTCCAGCCCGATGGCGCCGGGCGCCGCTTCGTCGAAGGGCAGGCGCTTGTCTTCCGGGGGCGCGGGCGTGTGGGCGGAAACCACGATGTCCACCAACCCCGACGCCAAGGCGTCGATCAGCGCCAGGCGGTCGTCCTCACAACGCAAGGGCGGGATGAGCTTGCAGAATGTGCGGTAGTCGCCGATGTCCAACTCGTTGAACGAGAGATGGTTGATCGAGCAGGTGGCGATGATCGGCAGACCCCTCGCCTTTGCCCGCGCCAGACTTTCCAGTGGCGCCGCGGCGCTGATTTGATCAACCATCAGCCGCGCGCCGGTGAGCTCGACCAGGGCGATGTCGCGCTCGAGCATGATGGTTTCGGCGGCGACCGGCTCGGCGGCCAAGCCCATGCGCCCGGCGAATTCGCCCTCGTTGGCTGATACGCCCTCGGTGAGCCAGGGATCGGCGGGACGGTGCGCCACCAGAACGCCTAGGGCGCCGGCATAAGCCAACAGCCGCCGCATCACTCTCGAATCGACAATCGGCCGATCGGCGTCGGTAACGTAGAGACATCCGGCCTCGCGCATCAGGCCGATCTCGGCCATCCCTTGGCCAAGGCAGTCCTTGGTGGCGGCGCCGGCCGGATAGACATGCACCAGCCCAATGTCGCGGGCCCGGCGCAGGATGAAGTCCACCACCGCCGGATCGTCGATCACCGGATCGGTGTCCGGCTGGACGATGATCGAAGTCACCCCTCCGGCCGCCGCGGCCCTCGCCGCCGACTTCAGGGTCTCCTTGGGCTCCGAGCCCGGCTCGCCGGTCTTGACGCGCAGATCGATGAGACCCGGGCAGAGCAAGGCCCCGCCGGCATCGATCACCCGCACCCCGGCCGGCAGACCAGCAAGTTTGGGCTCGTGGCTGACCCGGGCGATCTTTCCAGCCGTAATGAGTAGGGCGCCCGGCCCGTCATATCCGCTCTCCGGGTCCACAAGGCGGGCGTTAATGATGGCGATGGGCTTGGCGCTCATTGGTTTTCCAGCCGCGCCGCCAGGGAGGCGAGGATCGCCATGCGCACCGCCACGCCCATCTCCACCTGATCCTGGATCAAGCTAACCCTCAGATCGTCGGCGACGTCCGAGTCGATCTCGACGCCCCGATTCATGGGTCCAGGGTGCATCACCCGCGCGCCTGGCGCGGCGCGCGCCAGTTTTTCGCGATCCAATCCCCAGAGCCGAAAGTACTCGCGCATGGAAGGGACCAGCGCGCCCTGCATGCGCTCAAGTTGGAGCCGCAGCATCATGACCACGTCAGCGCCGGCAATGCCGCTTTTCAGGTCGCTGTGGACCTCGACGCCCCAGCGAGCGACATCGGTGGGCATCAGCGTTGGCGGACCCACGAGGCGAACATGAGCGCCCAGCATGGTCAGCAGGGCCACGTTGGAGCGCGCCACCCGGCTGTGCAGCACATCTCCGCAGATGGCCACCTTCAGGCCGCCCACCCGGCCGAAGGCGCGGCGCATGCTGAGCGCGTCAAGCAGGGCTTGCGAGGGGTGTTCGTGCTGGCCGTCTCCGGCGTTGATGACGCTGCAATCGACCTTCTGGGCGAGCAAAGAGGCGGCCCCCGAAGACCCGTGGCGAATGACCAGGATGTC
>PMOM01000041.1:0-3859 GCA_003161535.1 Caulobacteraceae bacterium
TCGGAGATCCAGTGGGCGTTGGAAAATCCCAGCCGCAGATAGGCGTGGTCGTTCCACAGATAGTCCAGACGGGTCGCCAGCCGCCCGCGCGCGGTGGTCAGGTCAAAGCGGGGCACCCGGGGCGCGGCTAATCGCGCCGGCTGAACAGGGCGTCGGCGGCCGAACGGCCCGCCTGCTTGGTGGCGATCTGCGCCTGGGCGCGCTTGATCTCCATCTCGAGGGCGGCGATGCGTTCGCCCAGTTCCTCAACGCCGAATAGATCTAGGTCCTCGCGCGCCAGATCGATCAGGCTTTGCCCGCGCTGTCGCCGAACCTCCGCGGGTTCATCGGCCATGGAAGGCTCTCCCTTTGCCCACCGAACTTCCAGGCGCTATCTGACCCCGCGCCGCCGCCGCGCGCAAGATCAAGGAGGCCGTCCGTGACCGATGCGACCATGACCGCCATCGCGGTGGCGGGCGGCAAGGGTCCGGCCAAGGCCCTGGCGCCAGTCCGGATCGAGCGGCCCGTTCCTGGCCCGGGTGAGATCCTGATCGCCGTCGCCGCCGCCGGGGTGAACCGCCCCGATATCCTCCAGCGCCTGGGCGCCTATCCGCCGCCGCCGGGCGCGCCGGCCACCCTCGGCCTGGAGGTCGCCGGCGAGGTCGTCCATCCGGCCGGGCGCTGGAAGGCGGGCGACAAGGTCTGCGCCCTCTTGGGCGGCGGCGGCTACGCCCAGTTCGCCGTCTGCGACGCGCGGCACGCCCTGCCCGTCCCGGCGGGCTTCAGCCTCGTCGAGGCCGCCTCCCTGCCCGAGACCCTGTTCACGGTGTGGGCCAATGTCTTCGAGCACGGAGCCCTGAAAGCCGGCGAAACCCTGATGGTGCACGGCGCCACCTCCGGAATCGGAGTGGCCGCCATCCAGATGGCCAAGGCCGCCGGCGCGACCGTGATCGCCACCGCCCGCGGCAAGCACAAGGCGGCCCACGCAAAGGCGCTGGGCGCCGACGTCGCGGTGGACGCCTCCCACGAGGACTTCGAGGCCGTCGCCAAGACGCACGGCGGCGCCGACGTGATCCTTGACATGGTCGCCGGCGACTACTTCGCCAAGAACCTGGAGTCCCTGAAGATGGATGGGCGCCTGGTCCACATCGCCTCCCAGGGCGGCGGGACGGTGGAGTTGCCGATCTGGAAAATCATGCAAAAACGCCTGGTCATCACCGGCTCGACCCTTCGTCCGCGCTCGGCCGACGAGAAGGCGCGCCTGGCCGACCGGATCGAGGCCGTGGTCTGGCCGTGGATCGCATCGGGCAAACTCAAACCGGTCATCGACCGCACCTTTCCGCTCGAAGAAGCGGCCGCCGCGCACGCGTATCTGGAAGCCGGTACGCACCTCGGCAAGGTCATGCTCCTCGTCTGAAACACGCCAAGTCTTCGTCGCCAGGCTTTGAGAAAATCTCACTTGCTTCCGCCGCCGAACGCGGGCTTCTGCGCGGCGGGCCACGCCCTCCCAACGGGGCGCAGTCCATCTGCAAGGATGGGAGATACCGCCGTGAATACCCACGACAAGCCGGCCATGCGGCCGGCACGCCCCGAATTTTCCTCCGGCCCCTGCGCCAAGCGCCCCGGATGGAGTCTGGAAAATCTCCGCGCCGCGCTCCTTGGGCGCTCGCACAGGTCCAAGCCGGGCAGGGCGCGCCTGCAGGCCGCCATCGACCAGACCCGCGCCGTGCTTGCGGTCCCCGCCGACTATCTCATTGGTATTGTTCCAGGTTCCGACACGGGCGCGGTGGAGATGGCGCTGTGGTCCCTGCTCGGACCCAGGCCCGTCCAGCTCCTGGCCTTCGACTCGTTCGGCAAGGACTGGGCCACCGACGTGGTCAAGCAGCTCAAGCTCGACGCCGAGGTGCTGGATGCTCCCTATGGCCGGCTGCCCGACCTCAGCCGGGTCCGCGGCGACGCCGATCTGGTGTTCACCTGGAACGGCACGACATCGGGGGTGCGCGTGCCCAATGGCGATTTCATCGCCGCCGATCGAAGCGGTTTGACTATCTGCGACGCCACCAGCGCCTGCTTCGCGCAAGACCTCGACTGGGCCAAGCTCGATGTGGTGACGTTTTCCTGGCAGAAGGCGCTGGGGGGCGAGGCGGCGCACGGCGTACTCATCCTCTCGCCGCGGGCGGTGGCCCGACTGGAGAGCCACACGCCCACTTGGCCAATGCCCAAGCTCTTTCGCATGACCAAGGGCGGCAAGCTCAACGCGGAAATCTTCGATGGGGCGACGATCAACACCCCGTCCATGCTGTGCGTCGAGGACTTTCTGGACACCCTCAGGTGGGCGTCCTCGATCGGCGGCCTGGCGGAGTTGCGACGTCGCGCCGACGGCAATCTCGCCGTTCTCGAGGCCTGGGTGGAAAAGACGCCGTGGATAGATTTTCTCTGCGAGGATCCCGCCTGGCGATCCAACACCTCGGTGTGCTTCAAGGTGATTGACTCCCGGGTGACCGCCCAGACCGCCGACGCCCAAGCCGAGTTCGCCAAACGCCTGGCCACGCTGCTCGAAAAGGAAGGGGTGGCGCTCGACATCGGCGGCTATCGCGACGCGCCGCCTGGTCTTCGCATCTGGTGCGGAGCCACCGTCGAGGCCGATGACCTGGAAGCCCTGACCCCGTGGCTCGACTGGGCCTTCGCCACTCTCGCCGCCGAGATTGACTAGACCATGGCCCCCCGCGTTCTCATCGCCGATCAGCTTTCGCCCGCCGCCGTGGAGATTTTCCGCCAGCGCGGCATTGACGCCGACGTCAGGGTTGGTCTGACCAAGGCGGACCTTCTGGCCGCCATTGGCGACTACGAGGGCCTAGCCGTCCGCTCCGCCACCAAGGCGGACAAGGACGTCATCGCCGCGGCCACGCAGCTCAGGGTCATTGGCCGCGCCGGCATCGGCGTGGACAATGTTGACATCCCGGCCGCGACAGCCGCCGGCGTCGTGGTCATGAACACGCCCTTCGGCAACTCGATCACCACCGCCGAGCACGCCATCGCCATGATCTTCGCCCTGGCGCGCCAGCTGCCCGCCGCCGACCTTTCCACCCAGGCCGGCAAGTGGGAGAAAAACCGCTTCATGGGCGTGGAGCTGTACGCCAAGACCCTGGGTCTCATCGGCGCAGGCAACATTGGCTCGATTGTCGCCGACCGGGCCAACGGTCTGAAGATGAAGGTCATCGCCTACGATCCCTTCCTGTCGCCGGAACGGGCGGTGGAGATCGGGGTGGAAAAGGTGGAGCTGGATGCGCTTTTGGCCCGCGCCGACATCATCACCCTGCACACGCCGCTCACCGACAAGACCCGGGACATCCTTTCGGCCGAGGCCCTGGCGGCGACGCGACGAGGAGTGCTGATCGTCAACTGTGCACGCGGCGGCCTCGTTGACGAAGTGGCGCTGCGCAAGGGATTGGACGAGGGCCATATCGGCGGGGCCGCCTTTGACGTCTTCGTCGAGGAGCCGGCGAATACCAATGTGCTCTTTGGCGCCGCCAACTTCATCGCCACGCCCCACCTGGGCGCCGCCACCGGTGAGGCGCAAGAAAACGTCGCCCTGCAGGTGGCCGAGCAGATGAGCGATTACCTGCTCACTGGAGCGGTCACCAACGCCCTCAACAGTCCTTCGATGACCGCCGACGAGGCTCCCAAGCTGAAGCCTTATGTCGCCCTGGCCGAGCGCCTGGGAGCCTTTGCCGGGCAGATGGTGGATATGGATCTAAAGGGCGTGGACATCGCCTTCGAGGGCGAGGTGGCGGCCCTCAACGTTCGGCCCCTCGCCGCCGCCGCTCTGGCCGGGGTGCTGCGCCCCGCCCTGGCGCAGATCAACATGGTCTCGGCGCCG
>PMOM01000041.1:3866-15821 GCA_003161535.1 Caulobacteraceae bacterium
TACGAGAACCTCATTCGCGTGACTGTTTCCACCGAGATGGGCCGCCGCGCCTTCGCTGGCACGGTGGTGGCCGGCGCGCCGCGTATCGTCGAGGTCAAGGGCATGGAACTCGACGCCGCCTTCGCGCCGGCCATGCTCTACGTGAACAATCTGGACAGGCCGGGCTTCATCGGCGCGCTCGGCGCTCTGCTCGGGGAAGCGGGCGTCAATATCGCCACCTTCAATCTTGGCCGCGTGGCCGCCGGCGATGACGCCATCGCCCTGGTCGGCATCGACCAAGCCCCCGGTGAAGCCCTGATCGCCCGCATCCGCGCCCTGCCCCATGTCAAGGAGGCGCGAGCGCTCACGTTCTGAGGTCGTCCAACTCCCGCCCCGCCCCCCTCCCACGCCAAGGCGTCCCAAAAAACGAGGAGCCGATGGGCGCCTCGGGTCAAGCCAGGTGGCTACTTTGAACCGTCGCTGAGGGGTCTATAGTCGGTCGAAAGACAAGGGAGAAGCCAATGAAACGATCCGTAGCGATAGTCCTCGCGGCCTCGGTCTTGTTAGTCCTGGCGGCGTGCGCGGCGGGGTCGCCCGATTCTCACCATGCGGCGGCAGGCGGCGCTCTTTCCCAACTAGTGCTCGGCTTTTGGCATGGCGTCATTGCGCCCATCACCCTGCTCATCGAGGTGATTCGCCGGTTTGCGCCAGGCCTGCTGCCCTGGCCGTGGCATCTCTATGAAGCCAGCGGCACAGGCGTTCCCTACGATGTTGGCTTCTTCTTCGGCATCACAGGCGGACCGACCCTCTTCTGGTCGCGCCGACGGCGAGTGCTCTGAGGCCACACCCCGCCTAACGGAGGCAGGACCGAGCCGGCGGCGACGATCAGTGCGCGTCTTTGACCGCCGCGGATGAACCTAGCCGTTGTCCATCCTTGTCGCCGCGGCCGGGCGATCTTGCGCCCCCTGCCCGCGCTTTGTAGAGGCCGGGAGGAAGGGGACTTGGGCCGCCGTTGAAGATTTATGTTCTCGGCAAGACATCCAGCATTACCCATTGGCTGGAAGATACGGTCGACGCCTTCCGCGCCGACGGTCATGAAGTTCGCGTTGGCGTCACCCGCCGTCCCTGGCTCAACGCGGCGCTCGAAAGCGCGCTGCACGTCCCGATCGCGGCCCGGATCGGCCGCGGGATCAGGCAATTCGCACCCGACTTCATCCTGGGCATCGGCGCCTATCACATTGCACCGTCAATCGTGGAGGCGATCGCGCGCCAGCCTCGTCGCCCACCGCTGATTGCCTGGGTCGGCGACGCTTTTGCGGGCAACATCACGGCGGCGGCGAATCTGTTCGATCTGGTCGGCTATACCGACAGCGGACTCTTGGCCCGCCACGAAGATCTGGGTTTCACCGCCCCAGGCTTCTATCTGCCGCACGCGGTCAATCAGCGGAGCGCGCCTACCCGCACACCCGCGCAACGCGCGGCGCGCATGGTCCTGGTCGCCAATCCCACCCCCCATCGTCGCCAAGTGGTGGAGGCGATCACCGCGCCGATCGTCCTTTACGGGCCGGCGTGGTCGACCGGCCCCGGGGCGGCGCACGATATCCATGCCCGGCGGGTCAGACCCCGGGAACTCATGGGCATCTACGGGGAAAATTTGGCTTCGCTCAATATTCGTAATGAATACAATGTGCTGAACGGCCTGAACCAGAGAAGCTTTGATCCCTATCTTGTCACCACACCGGTGGTGACCGACGACCAGCCTGACCTTCACCGCTGTTTCGAACCGGGCCAGGAGGTGTTGGTCTATCGGAGCGCCGACGAGCTCAATGACATCTACGATCGGCTGCGGCGGGCGCCCAGCGACGCGGCGCGGGTGGGCGAAAATGGCCGGCGGCGCGTTCTGGCCGAACACACCTACGGACATCGCCTGGAGGCCATCGCCAAGCGTCTGTGATCGCTTGCCATCCAGACGCCATCGCCGCGCCGTTTGCGCTTCTAAGCGCGACACCCGCGCGGTATGAGCGACTGCCATGTCCCAAAAGGAAAGCCCAGGCGAGGTCTTCAAGCGCGCGCTCGCGGGTGCGGCCCGTTCCTTGGCGGAACAACCCGATCTGGAAGTGGTCTTCTCCGGCGATGGACCAAGCTTGGTCGGCCACCGGGCGATCCTGCCCCATCCGCCCCGCGAACTTTCTGGGCCGGAAACCACGCGCATCCGCGGTCTGGCCGATCAGCTGGCTCTGCGCGTAGCCCATCACGACGATGGGGTGCACGTCAAAGCCAAACCGAGGTCCCCCGAGGGGACGTTGGTTTACGACGCCCTTGAGCAGGCGCGCATCGAGGCGATCGGCGCCAATGCTCTGGTCGGCGTGCGCGAAAACCTCGCCGCGGTGTGGGAGCATGCAGTCCAGCGCAAGGGCTTGAACCAGGTGGTCGACGCGGCGTCCGCCCCCATCGCCGACGTGGTCGCCTTGATGGTGCGCGAACGTCTCACCGGATCGGCCCCGCCGGCCGGGGCCAAGGCCCTGGTCGATTCCCTGCGAGCTGAGATCGAAGCCAAGGCGGGGCCGGACCTGGACCGCCTGACCGGCGCCATCGAAGACCAGAAGACCTTCGCCCGCATCGCCCGGGCCGTGGTTCGCGATCTCTCCATGGGCGACGATCTGGCCGACGCGCCCGAGCAGGATGGGCAGGACGACGAAAGCGAAGACGGCGAGGCGGAGGCGTCGAGCGACGGCGATGGGGACGAGCAGTCACAGCAAAGCGATTCGGCCGATGGAGAGAAGGCTCGCCGTGAGGCCGAAAGCGCCGAGAGCGAACTCAGCGAGGGCGATGACGACGAGACGGCGCAGTCCGACGACGAGTTGGACCTGACCGACGGCGACAGGCCGGCCCGGCCGAACATCAACGATCCGGGCCGCCCAGAGCCCGCCTATAAGATCTTCACCTGTGAGCATGACGAGATCGTCTCGGCCGAGGAACTGTGCGAGCCGGACGAACTCACCCGCCTGCGCGCCTATCTGGACCAACAGCTTGCCAGTCTCTCAAACGTCGTCTCCCGTCTCGCCAATCGCTTGCAACGCAAGCTGCTGGCGCAACAAAACCGCGCCTGGAGCTTCGACCTCGAGGAAGGAATGCTGGACGTGGCGCGCCTCACCCGAGTGATCGTTGATCCCACCGCGCCCCTATCGTTTAAGCAGGAGGAAGAGACCGAATTTCGCGATACCGTCGTGGGCCTCCTGATCGATAACTCCGGCTCCATGCGCGGCAGACCGATCATGGTCGCGGCGGTATGCGCCGACATCCTCGCCAGAACCCTGGAGCGCTGCGCGGTGAAGGTGGAGATCCTGGGTTTCACCACCCGCGCCTGGAAAGGCGGCGCCGCGCGCGATGAGTGGCTAAAAGCGGGCAAGCCCGCCTCGCCTGGCCGCCTCAACGACCTTCGCCACATCATCTACAAGTCCGCCGATGCCCCCTGGCGGCGGGCGCGTAAGAACCTGGGTCTGATGATGCGCGAGGGCTTGCTGAAGGAGAACATCGACGGTGAAGCGCTGATGTGGGCTCACCAACGCCTCATCGGGCGGAGCGAGCAGCGCCGCATACTGATGGTGATTTCCGATGGGGCGCCGGTGGACGACTCCACCTTGTCGGTCAACTCGGGCCACTATCTGGAGCGGCATCTGCGCCGGGTCATCGCCGAGATCGAAGGTAAGTCTCCCGTCGAACTGATCGCCATCGGCATCGGCCACGACGTGACCCGTTACTATCGCCGCGCGGTGACCATCGTCGATGTCGAGCAGTTGGGCGGCGCCATCACCGAACAGCTCGCCGCCCTCTTCGAGGAGGAACCCCGCGCCGCCACCCGCGCCAGCGCCGCCTTGCTGGCCCCGCTTCCCAGCGTACAGGCCCGACCAGAGATCAAGGCGAAGGCGCCGCGCCCAGTCCGCGAAACCGTGCCATGAGGGCCGCCTCCGTGGCGGACTACCGGGAGGCCGCGCGCCGGCGACTGCCAAAGGTGCTCTTCGACTATATCGACGGAGGCTCGTACGGCGAGGCCACCCTGGCCGCCAATGTCGCCGATCTCGCGGCCCTGAAACTGCGCCAGCGGGTGTTGCGCGACGTCTCGAAGCTTTCCATGTCCACCGAAATCTTTGGCCAGAGTCTCTCTATGCCGGTGGTGCTCTCTCCCGTCGGTCTGGCTGGGATGTACGCGCGGCGCGGTGAGGTCCAGGCGGCCCGGGCCGCCAAGGCGGCGGGCGTTGCCTTCAGTCTGTCCACCGTCGGGGTCTGCACCATCGCGGAGGTGGCCAAGGCCGCCGCGCCGCCGTGGTTTCAACTCTATATGATCCGCGATCGCGGCTTCATGGCCGAACTGCTGGCGACCGCAGCCGCGGCCGCCTGTCCGGTGTTGTTGTTCACCGTCGATCTGCCGATTCCCGGAGCCCGCTATCGCGATACCCGTAACGGCATGTTGGCGGCCACGGCGGAGGCCAGAATTGGCCAGGCGCTCGATGGTCTCGCCCACCCGGCGTGGCTGTGGGACGTCCAGCAGCGCGGCCGTCCCCACACCCTAGGTAACGTGGCCGGCGCCGCCGCGGAGTTGAACAACCTTGGCCAATTCTGGGGCTGGATCGGGCGCAACTTCGACCCCAGCGTGACCTGGAAGGATATCGATTGGGTGCGCGAACGCTGGGCCGGTCCGATCGTGCTCAAGGGCGTGCTGGACGCCCAGGACGCGTGTGATGCGCGCCGCTGCGGCGTGGAGGGCATCGTGGTGTCGAACCACGGCGGCCGTCAGCTCGACGGCGTGGCCTCGGGAATCGCCGCCCTGCCCGCGGTCGTTGATGCGGTCGGCGGTGATCTGACCGTACTGATGGACGGCGGCGTGCGTTCGGGGCTGGACGTGCTCAAGGCCCTGGCAGTGGGCGCCAAGGCCTGCCTGATCGGCCGCGCCTGGGCCTGGGCGCTTGGCGCGCGGGGCGAAGCCGGCGTCGCCCATATGCTGGCCATCCTTCGTCAGGAACTGCGCATGGCCATGTCCCTCACCGGCTGTACGGATGTGCTAGACGCGGGACGGGACTTGCTGGCGCCCTGACCGGCGCCGCACCGCCATGAAGATCCCTGGTCCCTCCGGCCGCCCCCCAAATTTCATCGTGATCCTTGCCGATGACCTCGGCTACGGGGATCTGGGCTGCGATGGCGGCCGGATCATCAAGACCCCCCGCCTCGACGAAATGGCCGCCCAAGGGGTGCGACTGACGGACTTCTACGCTTCGGCCAATGTCTGCACGCCCTCGCGGGCCGGCTTGCTCACCGGCGGCTACGCAATTCGCCATGGCCTGGCCCATGAGGTCATCCAGCCCAGCGACGCGATCGGCCTTCCGCCCGGCGTCTTTACTCTGCCTGGCGCATTGAAGCCCGACTATGCCACCGCTCTGATCGGCAAGTGGCACCTGGGGCACGTCGCCCCCCATTGGCCTCCCACCGCCTACGGTTTCGATGCCTACTTCGGCCTGCCCTACAGCCACGATATGCGGCCCCTGGCGCTCTACGAGTGCGACGCGCCCGCCGGACAGATCAGCGAGAGCGCGGTTGATTTCCCGAGGCTCACTCAGAGCTTCTTCGCGAGAGCCTTGGCATTCGTTGAACGCCATCGTGAGGGCCCTTTCTTCATTCTCCTGGCGCTCACCGCGCCGCATGTGCCTTTGCAGCCAAACCCCGATGCCCAGACCGGCTCGGCCGCCGGCGCTTACGGAGAGGTGGTGGAAGAGATTGACGCCAATGTCGGCGCCCTCTTGAGCCATCTGGCGAGGTTGGGCATCGATGAGGAGACCCTGGTCGTCTTCACGTCCGACAACGGACCTTGGTTCGAGGGTTCCTCCGGTCCGTTCCGCGACCGCAAGGGCGGGTCTGGCTGGGACGGCGGCTTTCGTGTCCCGTTCATCGCGCGGCGCCCGGGTAGACTGCCCGCCGGAGCCGTGAGCTCGGCGCTGGCCAGCAACCTTGATCTGCTGCCGACCTTCCTGGCCATGGCCGGCCGCGCGCCGCCCGATGATCTTGACCTGGACGGAAGGGACCTGACGGGCGTGCTGATCGATGGCAAGCCCTCGCCGCATGAGGAGATCCTGCTTTTCGACAACGCCAAGGTGGCGGCCGTACGCACGGCGCGCTGGAAGTATGTGGCGCGTTCCTATTATCGCCGGTACGACATCGACCTGGAGCGCTTCGGCTACCCGCTTCTCTTCGATATTGAGCAGGACCCAGCCGAATCCTACAGCGTCCGGCGCCTGCATCCGGAGGTGGCGGCCGAGATGAAGGCGCGACTTGACTGCGCCAAGGCCAAATATGAGCCGATGGCGGACGCCTTTCCCGCCTACATCCCGCCGCCCGGCGCCGTGGACCACCCCGACTGAGGCGGTCAGCTCGGCGCAAATTGGAGGTGCGCGACGCGTGCGCGAATTGGCGGGTGTTAGGCTCGGTTATCCCGCCATTGAAGGGAAGGCCGCGGTTGGCTCAGACGGCGGGCTGGGACGCCAGCTTGGCCTTCACCTGTTTCTTGATCTTGAGCGCGCGGAGCGACAGCACATCATCGCTAGCCTTCATCAGGAAGGTGTCCAATCCGCCGCGGAAGTCGACAGTACGCAAAGCGGCGTTGGACACGCGCAGCTTGAACGTCTGGCCCAGACTCTCTGATTGCAGCCTGGCTGGACTTAGGGCCGGCAGGAAGCGGCGCTTGGTCTTGATGTTGGAGTGGCTCACATTGTGCCCAGTCATCGGACCAACCCCGGTGAGTTCGCAGCGGCGTGACATGGCGCGAGACTTTCGCAATCGAATGAGAATTGTTGGCGGGAAGTCCCCGCGCGGGAGCCGGCGATATAGGCGAAGCGGCGTTTTCCAGTCAAGGCATGGGCTCTCGAACTAAAGAACGGCTTCTGACGCCTTGTGCCCAATGTCTTCGCAGATACAATAGGTTGTAGGGAACGAAAGCCGAATCGAAATTGGTCACTGATTCGGTCATGATTCGTTGCGCTCCTGTTCACGCGATCAGACACTGGGTGTTAACGAAACTGATCATCACACCAGCGTGGGCATTGACTCGCGTTCCTGGGCTATCCAGGGGAGCGACTGATGGTAGCGGAGACATTGGGCGCATCCTGCCGGGCCTTTGGCTCGCCATTGACAACGGCCCCCCCGGACTGACAAACACCCCCGCCCGTTCGCCGGCGCCGCCTTCATCCGCAAGAGCCCTGTCGTGACCTACATCGTCACCGATGCCTGCATCAAATGTAAGTACATGGACTGCGTCGAGGTGTGCCCGGTCGACTGTTTCTATGAAGGCGAGAACTTTCTGGTCATCAGTCCCGATGAGTGCATCGACTGCGGCGTCTGTGAGCCCGAATGTCCGGTGGACGCGATCAAGCCGGACACCGAGGATGACCCGGACGGCAAGTGGCTGCGCGTCAACACCGACTATGCGCGCATCTGGCCGAACATCACCGTCAAGGGCGCGCCGCCAGCGGACGCCGAGCAATTCGAGCGCGAGACTGGCAAGCTGGAAAAATACTTCAGCGAGAAGCCCGGCAAGGGTTCATAAGGCCCCTCCGCGAGCGACCGATCGTTGTGCGGTGACCCATCGAACACCACACAAGCCTTTCAAAGCTCAGGTTTTTGTGCTAAGCATGGCTTGAACACCCGCCCTCAAATCGGACATCCGCACGACGAAACGCGACAGCGTCACATTCCTGCGCGCGGCATGAACCAGGGATTTGCAAAGTTAAGTGGGCGTGGATGTCGGCGCGCACGCACACGAGTTGAGACTGAAGGACCATGAGCAAGATGGATTATGACTTTCGCATCGGCGACCACGTCGTCTATCCGGCCCATGGGGTTGGCAGAGTCATTGGGGTCGAAGAACAGGATGTCGTCGGTCTCACCCTTGAGCTTTATGTGATCACTTTCGATCATGAGAAGATGACCCTGCGGGTGCCCACCAAGAAGGCCAAGACCGCTGGGCTGCGCGCTCTGGCAGAGGGAAATGTCGTGTCGCAGGCCCTCACCACGCTCAAGGGGCGGGCGCGCGTTAAGCGCACCATGTGGAGCCGCCGGGCGCAGGAGTATGAAGCCAAGATCAACTCCGGGGATCTGATCTCCATCGCCGAAGTGGTCCGCGATCTGCACCGCTCGGAAAGCCAGCCGGAGCAATCCTATTCCGAACGCCAGCTCTATGAATCGGCTCTTGACCGCATGGCCCGGGAAGTCGCCGCCATCGAGCGGATAGATCGCGAAGCGGCCATCAGCCTGCTCCACAAATCCCTGCAGAAGGCGGCCTAAAGCCTCTCGCGTCTGGGTCGCATCGTCCGATGGTGGTTAAGCGTCCCGCCGACCCGGCTTTGGGTCCGGTCTCGCACAGTTACATCTCGCAGCGCCTCCGCCTTCACTATGTGGACTGGGGAAACTCCGACGCACCGCCATTGATCCTTGTTCATGGCGGCCGCGACCATTGCCGCAATTGGGACTGGGTGGCGCAGAATCTGCGCCGCGACTGGCACGTCATCGCCCCGGACCTGCGCGGCCATGGCGACAGCGCCTATTCCCTTAGCGGCGACTACAGCATGGCGGCCTACGTCTACGACCTGGCGCAACTCATCCATCAGCAGAACCTCGCGCCGGTTCGCCTGGTCGCCCACTCGCTGGGTGGAAACATCGCCCTTCGCTACGCCGGCGTTTATCCCGAGGCGGTGGAAAAGCTGGTGGCCATCGAGGGCCTGGGTCCCTCGCCGGCGATGGAAGCGCGGCGCGCCAGTCGCAGCTACGCCGAACGCATGACCAACTGGATCGAGGAGGAACGCGCCCTCGCGGGACGCCTGCCGAGGCGCTACGCCTCGATCGAGGAAGCGCTGGGCCGAATGCAGGCGGAAAACAAGCATCTGACGCCGGATCAGGCGCGCTATCTCACAACTCACGGGGTCAGCCAGAACGAGGACGGCACCTATAGCTGGAAGTTCGACAACTATGTGCGCTCCAACGCGCCGGTCGATCTGACTGCCGAGGCGATGCACGAACTGTGGTCGCGCATCAGCTGCCCGACACTGCTTGTCTATGGCCGCGAGAGCTGGGCCTCAAACCCCGCCGAGGACGGCCGCCTGCGCCACTTCGCCAAGGCTCGCGTTGCTACCTTAGAAGGGGCGGGCCACTGGGTGCACCATGACCGCCTGGACGCCTTTCTCGCCGAGGTCCGCGCCTTTCTGTGATGGCCGGGGCTGCGGCGCGTCACCCGCCGCCTTAGCTAAGTTTCACCATCCGCTTGCCGATGTTTTCACCCGCCAGCAGGCCAATGAGAGCGCCCGGCAGGTTTTCCAGGCCCTCTATGACATCTTCCCTGACCACCAGTTGGCCGGACTCCACCCATGATTTCAGGTCCGCCAGGGCCGCCTCGCGTTGGCCGTAGAAGTCCATCACCACGAAGCCGGTCAGGGTCAGGCGTTTGGTGACGATAAGCCCGGGCACTCCGCGCGGCCCGTGCGCCGGCGGAGCTGCGTCATATTGCGAGACCGCGCCGCAGCAAGCGATGCGTCCGTGCGTGGCCATGTTGAACAGGCACGCTTCGAGCACCTCGCCGCCGACGTTGTCGAAATAGACGTCAATCCCGTTAGGGCAGGCCTCGCGAAGTGCGCGGCGCGTATCGCCGGCCTTGTAGTCCACCGCAGCGTCGAACCCCAGTTCACCGGTCAGCACGGCGCACTTGGCCCGGCCGCCGGCGATGCCGATGGTCCGGCACCCCTTGATCTTGGCGATCTGGCCGACCAGCGATCCCACCGCGCCCGCCGCCGCCGAAACCACCACGGTCTCGCCGGCCTTGGGCCGGCCGCACTCCAGCAGCCCGAAGTAGGCGGTCAGGCCGGCGACGCCGAACACGCTCAGCAGATGGGTGAGCGGCTCGCTGCGTGGAAGCTTGGTCAGGTGTCGGCCAGGAAGGGTCGCAAATTCCCGCCAGCCAGTGTCGGCGAAGACCAGATCGCCGGGCGCCAAGCCGCCGGCCTTGGACTCCACCACCTCGGCCAGGGCGCCGCCCGCCATCACATCGCCGGCCTTGAGCGCGGAGCGGTAAGTGGCGCCCTGCATCCAGGCGCGGTTGGCGGCGTCCAGGGAGACGTAGAGCCCACGCAACAGGACCTCGCCGTCCACGGGTGACGGTCGTTCGGCCTCGACGAGCCGAAAATGCTCGGGCGCGAGCTTGCCTTGTGGAAGCTCGGCCAGGACGATCTGGCGATGGGTTCGGCTCATCAGTCGTTCCTTCCTAGCGTTCGCCATCTTGCGCATGAGCCCCGCGACGGCGCCAGGGCGATGGCAGCAGCATCGGCGTGTGCGCCGCATAGGCGTTGTAGACCGCCGCACCCAGGGCGCTCTTCAGAAACCTCTCCTCGAGTCGGGCCTTAAGGACGAAACCGAAGGTCAACAGAGCCAAGCCCGCCAGGCCGTTCAAAGAGCCGGCGAGCACAGCCTGGCCCACCGACGCCGCCAGGATGCCGGTGTAAATCGGATGGCGCACCAGGCCATAGGGGCCGCTGTCAACGACGTGATGGTCGCGTTTGGCGGTCACCGTGCCAGACCACAGGGCGCCCAGATGCACCCGCGCCCACCAGCAGCAGGCGCAGCCCAGAGCGCTGAAGGCGACCGCGCTCCACGCCACGATCGGCAGCGCGCGCCAGAGAAGGAGCGCCGAGGCGTCGGTGGGACGCAGGGCGAACAGCAGCGCGAAACCCGCCGCGGTGATCGCCAGGTTCGGAAACTGAGCCCGAAGGCTCGGTCGGTCGGCCGCCGGCGAGGCCCAAAACGATGCGGCTAGCCAAGACGCGCCCCACGCGGCCCAGACGACATATTCAGCGGACTGCGGATTCATGCGCCGCCGTCTCGATCATGCGGGCGAAGGGTTGGTGAGCGTGCCATAAAGATCCGGACGGCGATCGCGAAAAAAACCCCAGGCAGCGCGGTGAAGGTTCAGAAAGTCCAGATCAAATTCGGCGACGATCACCCCCTCTTCGTCACGGTCGAGCTCCGTGATGAGATCTCCGCGTTGGTCGCAGATGAAACTTGATCCATAAAAGTTCTGGCCGCCGCCAGGATAGCCGGGCCACGGCTCAAAGCCGGTGCGATTGGCTCCCACCACGGGAATGACGTTGCTGACCGCGTGACCTTGCATGGCCCGCCGCCACGGCGCGGCGGTATCGAGGGCCGGATCATGCGGCTCACTGCCAATGGCGGTCGGGTAGATCAGAATCTCGGCGCCCATGAGGGTCATGGCGCGGGCGGCTTCCGGATACCACTGGTCCCAGCAGATGCCGACGCCGATGCGTCCCAGGCGCGTTTCCCAGACGCGAAAGCCGGTGTCGCCGGGCCGGAAGTAATACTTTTCCTGATAGCCGGGACCATCGGGAATATGGCTTTTGCGGTAGACGCCCAGAGGCGCGCCGTCGGCGTCGACCATGACCACGCTGTTGTAATAGTGGGGCCCTTCGCGCTCGAAGATGGAGATGGGCAGGACGACGCCAAGCTCGGCGGCCAAGGGAGCCAGAGCGGTGACGCAGGGGTGTTCGCGCCAGGCGTGGGCGGTGGCGAACCATCTCTCGTCCTGGCGGACGCAGAAATAGGGTCCCTGGAAGAGTTCGGGGGCGACAATCACCCGCGCTCCGGCGGCCGCCGCCTGGCGGATCAGGTCCGTGGTCTTGGCGATGTTGGCTTGCATGTCGTCGCCAAAGGCCGCCTGGAGGGCGGCCACGCTTAGGGTTCTGGCCATCACGCCGGCTCCTGCTGGCTGATGCAGTGGAATGATCCGCCGCCGGTAAGCAGGGCGCGCGACGGCAAGCCGATCACCGTTCGGTCTGGAAACAGCATTTCCAGGGCCTCCATGGCGTACGAACCCGCCCGTTCATCATAGATGGGCACGATCACCGCGGTATTGGCGATCAGGAAATTCATGTG
>PMOM01000227.1:0-134 GCA_003161535.1 Caulobacteraceae bacterium
AAGGACTATCTGATCGCCAAGGGCGCCATGCCCGCCGCCCTGGTCGAGGCGGGCCTGCTGATCACGCCGGAGGACGGGACCGCGCCCTTCGACCGCTTCCGCGACCGCATCATCTTTCCCATCGCCGACGCCCG
>PMOM01000227.1:152-2688 GCA_003161535.1 Caulobacteraceae bacterium
GGACCGGACACCGATCTCTTCGACAAAGGCCGGGTGCTCTATGGCCTGGCCGAGGCGCGGCGCCTGCTCGCCATCGGCGGCGGCGGTGAGGGCGAGACGACGGACCTGGTGGTCGTCGAGGGCTACATGGACGTCATCGCCTGCCAGAGGGCGGGCGTAGCGGCGGTGGCCTCGATGGGCACCTCGCTCACCGAAAACCAGATGGAGATGCTGTGGCGTCTTCATCCCGAACCCACGCTCTGCTTCGACGGCGACCGCGCGGGCCGGCAGGCCGCCTCCCGCGCCATGGACCGCGCCCTGCCGCTCTTGCAGGCGGGCAAGAGCTTCAAGTTAGCCCAGCTGGCCGGCGCCAAGGATCCCGACGATATCCTGCGCGAGCGGGGCGCGGCGGCGCTCACCGCCCAGCTGGCGGCGACAACGCCCTTCGTCGAGGCTCTGTTCATCCGCGAGCGCGATGCGACCGCCCTGGACACCCCCGAACAGCGGGCTGGCCTCAAGCAGCGCCTGCGCGCCGCCGCTAAGGCCATCGGCGACGGTGATCTGGCCGTCGCTTACCGCGACGCCCTGCTTAGCCGTTTCGACGCCCTGTTCGCGGCCCAGCGAGCGCCCTGGCGGCCCGCCGCCGGACGTTGGACGCCGCCCGGACCGCCGCCGCCGACCTTCGCCCGCCCGGAGACCAAGGCCGCGACAAAACGCCCTGGATGGACCCTCAAGCCCGTGGCCGCGGCCCTCGCCCGGCAGGCCATCGCCGACCCGCCGGTGGTCGACGATCATCTGGAGGCCCTGGAGGCGCGTGGCTTCGGCGATCCGGCGCTGAATGGATTGGCCAAGGAAATCATCCGCCTGCGGCTGAGCGCCGACGTCCTTGACAGCGACGCCCTGCGACGCCATTTGGCGCAAAGTGGATTTAGCGCGCTGCTGATTGATGTCGACCGGGCCGCCGCACATGCCGGCGCGCCCTTTCCCAAAGATGACATCACCCTCGCCGCCGCCAGGTCCCAGTGGTCGTACGCCTTCGAGGTCCTGAACCGCGTGGCTGCGCTGGAAGACGCCCTGATGATCGCCAAGCAAGACTTGGCGGGGCGCGCCGGCGCGTCGACGCTCATGGCCCTGAAGTCCGAACGCGACTCGCTGCGACGGGCGATTGAGACGGGAACGATTTGGACACCTGACGAAGCAACTTAAGGGGGCGTCGCCCTCTTAATAGGGCGTCGTCGTCAACATTTTTGTCGGCGCCGCTCGCATCTGGCGAGACCGCCGAGCTGGAGACTTCGATGAGCACCACCACCACCGTCGAGCCGCCCGAGGCAGAGGCGCCGGCCGCCGCCGATGGACCGCTGCTCGATCTGACCGACGCGGGCGTCAAGAAGTTCATCAAGCAGGCCAGGACGCGCGGCTACGTCACCATGGACGAACTGAACAAGGTGCTGCCTTCCGAGGAGGTGACCAGCGAGGCCATCGAGGACACCCTGGCCATGCTGTCGGAGTTGGGCGTCAACGTCGTCGAGGCGGAGGAAGAGCCCACCGAGGCCACCGAAGTGGTGGTCCGCGAGGAAACCGCCGTCGCCGAGGCGGCCGACAAGCAGAGCGCCTTTGATCGCACCGACGATCCGGTGCGCATGTACCTGCGCGAAATGGGATCGGTGGAGCTGCTTTCCCGCGAGGGCGAGATCGCCATCGCCAAGCGCATCGAAGCCGGCCGCGACGCCATGATCCGCGGCCTGTGCGAAAGCGCGCTGACCTTCGAGGCGATCATGGTCTGGCGCGACGAGCTCAGCCTCGGGCGCATCCTGCTGCGCGAAGTGATCGATCTTGAGCAGACCTATGGCGGTCAGGTCGCCCAGGCGCTTTCCGACGCCGCCGTGGCCGGCGAAGCGCAGGACGCCGAGGCCGCCGTGCAGAGCGAAGACGACGAAGACGGCGCCCGCGCCGCCGCCGCGGAAGCCGACGACGATGATTTCGATGACGGCGCCGGCCCCACCATCAGCGCCATGGAAGGCGAGCTGCGCGAAGGGGTGATGGCTACGCTCGACGCCATCGCCGCCGAGTTCGAGTCCTTCCGCGGTCTGCAGGAGAAGCTGGTGGAGAACCGGCTGCGCGGCTCGGACCTCTCGCAGGCCGACCGCAAGGCCTACGACGCCGCCACCCTGACCATCGTGGGCCACCTCAAGACCCTGAAACTCAACAACAACCGTATCGAAGCCCTGGTCGAGCAGCTCTACGCCATCAACAAGCGCCTGATGGGCCTGGAAGGCCGCCTGCTGCGCGTGGCCGACAGCTATGGGATTTCCCGGACCGAGTTCCTCAAGGCCTATTTCGGCTCGGAGATGGACCCGACCTGGAGCGAACAGATCGCCGCCCTGGGCCTGCGCTGGAACAAATTCGTCGAGAACGACGCCGCCCAGATCGCCGACATCCGCCAGGAAATCGCCGCTCTGGCCACCGAATCGGGCGTGCCCATCGATGCCTATCGGCGCATCGTCCACACCGTCCAGAAGGGCGAGCGCGAGGCACGCCAGGCCAAGAAGGAAATGGT
>PMOM01000267.1:0-167 GCA_003161535.1 Caulobacteraceae bacterium
GCGGCGATGGGGTTTTCCAGCACAAGCGCGTTGCCGCCGCCGCCAAACAGCG
This sequence comes from Caulobacteraceae bacterium, assembly GCA_003161535.1. Lineage (GTDB taxonomy): Bacteria > Pseudomonadota > Alphaproteobacteria > Caulobacterales > Caulobacteraceae > Acaudatibacter. The sequence goes on from PMOM01000267.1 coordinate 53, forward strand.
CCGCCGTGCGCCGGGAGATGAACGACCAGGTGACCGCTTCGAGGTAGCCGGCGGCGGCCAGGGCCCGGCGGGCCAGGCGCATGCGGGACTGGCGGGTGGTGAGCACCCCGCCGAT
>PMOM01000267.1:221-5906 GCA_003161535.1 Caulobacteraceae bacterium
CCGCCGTCGACGGCGAAGCCGAGGCCGCGCAGGATGGTCCAGCAGCGCTCAGGCGCCACGTCGAGGCCGGAGAGCTGCTTGACGTAGGCCGGATCGAAATCGATCGGGGCGGGCGCCGCGGGCGGGACGCCGGCGCTGCGGACCTCCGAGGCTTCGCCGCCGCAGAGTTCGAGGATGAGGCGGGTGGCGAGCTCAATCCCCGGAACGAGGGATTGGGGATCGACGCCTCGGGCGAAGCGATACTGTGCGTCGGAGACAATGGTCGTGTCCCGCCCGGTCTGGGCGGTGCGCAGGGGGTCGAACCAGGCGCTCTCGATGAACACCTCCGTGGTCGCCGACGAACAGCCGGTGGAGGCCCCGCCCATGACGCCGCCCAGGCCGATCGCTCCCGATCCATCGGCGATGACGCACATTTGCGGGCCGATGGCGTAGGTCTTGCCGTCCAGGGCTTCGAAGCTCTCGCCGGCGCGCCCCAGGCGCGCTTCGATGAAACCGCCGGTGATCCTGGCCGCGTCATAGACGTGCAGGGGCCGGGCGCGGTCGTGGGTGATCAGATTGGTGATGTCCACCAGGGCGCTGATCGGGCGAAGGCCGATGGCCTTGAGGCGCGCCTGCAGCCAGGCGGGGGAGGGGCCGTTCTTCAGTCCACGGATCAAGCGGCCGGCGAAGGCCGGGCAGGCCTCGGGGGCGGTAAGGCGGATGTCGACGGGGCAGGGAAAGGCGCCCGGCGTAGGGGCGACCGAGGAATCCTTGAACTTGCCCATCCCCGCCGCCGCCAGGTCGCGGGCGACGCCCTCGACGCCCAGCCAGTCGGGGCGGTTGGGGGTGACCTCGAAGTCGATCACCGCTTCGAGGCCAAGCGCCGCCGCGGCGCTCGCGCCCACCGGCAGGTCCGGCAGTTCCAGAATGCCGTCCGATTCCTCGGCGATTTGAAGCTCGGCGGCGGAACACAGCATGCCGTTGGAGACCACCCCGCGCACCGCCCGGGGCTCCAGGGTGATCCCCGAGCCGGGAATGAAGGTCCCGATCGGCGCATAGATGGTGATCAGGCCGGCGCGGGCGTTGGGCGCGCCGCAGACGATTTCCTTCATGCCGTCAACGGTTTCCACCTGACAGACCCGGAGGCGGTCGGCGTTGGGGTGCTGAGTCGCCTCGATCACCCTTGCCACCGAGAAGGCGGCGAGGGCGGCGGCCGGATCGGTCACATGCTCGACCTCGAGNNTCCTTGAGCCAGGAGAGGGTGAACTTCATGGTCGCGCGCCCCAATGACCGTCATCACCGGGCTTGTCCCGGTGACCCGTGAAAACGGGGGTTTGGCATCGGAGCATCGGCGCGGACATCTGGGCGCCCGCGCTCAATGGGTGGCCGGGACAAGGGCCCGGCCATGACGGTTGGGGATGGGAGATGACGCGGATCATCGCTCTAGCTCAACCCCGAAGCCGGATTGGGCGCGGCGAAGGCGGAGAAGCCGTAGTGGGCGAGCCAGCGAGTGTCGCTGGCGAACATGTCGCGCAGGTCGGGCATGCCGTACTTCAGCCGGCCCAGGCGATCGACGCCGAAGCCGAAGGCGAAGCCCTGCCACTGATCGGGATCGATGCCGCAATTGCGCAGCACGGCGGGGTGAACCATGCCGCAGCCGACGATCTCCGACCACTCGGAGCCCTGGCCGATTTTCACCTCGCCGCCGGAAGTGTCGCACTGCACGTCCATCTCCGCCGAGGGTTCGGTGAAGGGGAAATAGTGCGGGCGAAAGCGGGTCACCACGCTTTCCAGCTCGAAGAAGCGGGCGAAGAACTGGTCCAGCGTCCACTTCAGATGCCCCATGTGGATGTTCCGGTCGATGACCAGGCCCTCTAGCTGGTGGAACATCGGGGTGTGGGTGGCGTCGTTGTCGCGCCGATAGGTGCGGCCAGGCACGATCACCCGGATCGGCGGCGCGGATCCCGTGGCGATCCACGGCGCGGGGGGTGGCGCGTTGGTCCTTTGCATGGCGCGCACCTGCACCGGGCTGGTGTGGGTGCGCAGGAGCTTGCGCTCCCCATCGGGACCGGGGGGGAAGAAGAAGGTGTCGTGCGTCTCGCGGGCCGGATGGCGGGGCGGGAAATTCAGCGCGGTGAAGTTGTGGAAGTCGTCCTCGATGTCGGGCCCTTCGGCCAGGGAAAAGCCCAGCTCGGCGAAGATGGCGATCATCTCGTCCATCACCTGCATGACCGGGTGCACGCGGCCGGCGCGCCGGGGCGGCGCGGGGAGGGAGAGATCCAGGCGGCCGGCGGCGAGACGGGCGTCGAGCTCGGCGGCCTCGAGGACGGCCTTGCGATCGGCGATGGCGTCGGCGACGGCGCCGCGCAGGGCGTTGATCGCCGGACCGTCGGCCTTGCGCTGTTCGGGGCTCATCGCGCCCAGGGATTTGAGGAGAGCCGAAACCGAGCCGGATTTGCCCAGATACTCGACGCGCAGGGTCTCCAGAGCGCCCGTGTCGCTCGCCGCGGCGATCTTCGCCAGCATCTTGGTTTCGAGAGAGGTGGTCATCGGTCGGTATCTCGTGCGCAACCCCTCTCCCAGCGGGAGAGGGAGGGGCCCACCGCAGGTGGGAGGGTGAGGGATTAACCGGCGGGCCGCATAACCCCTCATCCTCCCGCGCCCAGCGGCGCGGGCCCCTCCTTCTCCCTATGGGAGAAGGGACAGGAGCGCGAGAGGTAGCTTACGCCAGGGCGGCGCGGACCTTGTCGGCGATGGCCTTGAAGGCGGCCGGATCGTTTCCCGCGATGTCGGAAAGAACCTTGCGGTCGATGTCGATCCCGGCCCGTCCAAGGCCGTGACTAAATCGCGAATAGGTCATGCCTTCGGCGCGGGCGGCGGCGTTGATGCGCTGGATCCACAGGGCGCGGAACGAGCGCTTGCGCACCTTGCGGTCGCGGTAGGCGTACTGCCCGGCCTTGTCCACCGCCGCCTTGGCGGCGCGGATCGTGTTCTTGCGCCGTCCCCAGAAGCCCTTGGCTTGCTCGAGAACCTTCTTGTGACGAGCGTGGGCGACGACGCCTCTCTTTACGCGGGCCATGTCTGTCTCACAGTCCGTAGGGCAGGAAGTGCTTGATGGTCTTGGCGTCGGCCGCGCACATCACCTTGGTGCCGCGTTGCTGGCGGATGTATTTGGCGTTGTGGCTGATCAGCCGGTGCCGCTTGCCCGCCACGCCGGCCTTGATCTTGCCGGACGCGGTGATCTTGAAGCGCTTCTTGGCGCCTGATTTGGTCTTCAGCTTGGGCATTTTGCATCGGGGCCTGGGGCCCCGTCCTCTGGAGGGTCGCATCAAGAACCGCCCTGGCATGCCTTGGGGCCAGGCGGCTCAAACGAAGGCGCGGTGTCTAGGGCATGAGGGGGGAGTTGGCAAGGATCGGCGGCGTCAGAGACCGCCTTCCATCAGGACCAGCACCAGGGCGGGGACGACTTCATTCGAGCGATTTCTTTAACCACGAAGGGCGCGAAGGGTTTTTCACGAAGGGTCACCAAGTTAGAGGACGAAGCGCCGAAGGCCCTGTTTGAACAGGGCGACATTGAAGTTCATCAGAAATCCGACGTGACAGCCCGAGAGCTTCAGGTAGGTCAGCATCTGGGCCTCATGGACGCGCGAGAGCGCGTCGACCGACTTCACCTCCACGATCACCGAGCCTTCGACGAGCAGGTCGATTCGATAACCGGACGCAATCTGTTTGCCCTCGTACAACAGCGGCAGGACGACTTGCGTCCGCACATCTAGTCCTCGGCTCCCTAGTTCGTGCGCCAGGCACTGTTCGTAGGCGGATTCCATGAGCCCCGCGCCAAGGGCGCGGTGGACCTTTAATCCAGCATCGACCACCGCGCTGGCCACGACCTCTACATCCTTGGTGAATCCTTCTCTTTCTTCGTGTCCTTCGGGGCTCATCTTTTCTCCATAGCACTCACGCCCGCATCGCCGCGCGGCCGGCCGACAGCGCCAGGGCGATGGCGGGGGCGACGATCAGGGCGCCCAGAAAGAACGGGCCGTTGACGCTGATCCCGGCGAAGACCAGGCCGGCGGTGAAGGGGCCGGCGACGCGGGCGAAGGCGCCGGCGGCGTTGTTGAGGCCCATGATCTGGCCCTGATTGTCCGGATCGATGCTGCGCGACATCAGAGCCCCGGAGTTGGGAAAGGCCACCGAGGAGAAGAGAGCGGTCATGGCCATCAGGCCGTAGGTCGAGGCGCCGCCGTTGGTCAGGGGCTGTAGGGCCATGGCTATCACCGTGCCGACCATGCCGACCGCCAGCATGCGCGCCTCGCCAAAGCGCCGCGACAAGGCGCCGGTGATGAAAAACTGGGTGGGGGCCGAGACGAGGCCGGCGATGCCGAAGCACAGGCCGACGTTGCGCGGAGCCCAAGCGAAGCGGTGCTGCGCCCACAGGCCGAACACCGATTCGATGCCGGTGAAGGCGAAGCCGACCACGAAGGTCAGCAGCATCAGCCGGCCGATCACCGGATGGCGGGCGGCGAAGCCGAACATCACCCAGCGGCTCTTCGGATTGGTCTCGGCGGGTCGCCGCCCGCGGCTTTCGCGCACCACCAGGGCGATCCCGAGGGACGAGCAGGCTGCCAGGCCCGAGGCGACCAGCAGGGGGATCTGAAAGCCGATCGGTCCCACCGAGGTCTTGGCCAGCATGCCGCCGACGAAGGGCCCCAGGATGAAGCCGATGTTGTAGGCGGCGCCGAGCCTGGCCATCCGCCCGGCGCGCTCCCCCGGTGGAGTGACATCGGCGATGTAGCCCTGCACCACCGAGCCGTTGCCGGCCGCCAGGCCGCCGAGAAGGCGGATGATGAAGGCCAGATAGATGTTCGGCGCGAAGGCCAGGGCGCCGTAGCACAGGCAGTTGGCCGCCGTGGTGCAGATGAGGATCGGCTTGCGGCCGACGCGGTCGGAAAGCCGGCCCCAGAACGGCTCGCCGAAGAACGAGCCGATGGAATAGGCCGAGAAGATCAGCGCGATCTGCCAGGGCGGGGCGTGGAACGAGGCGCCGTAGAAGGGCAGCAGGGGCACGACGATGCCAAAGCCCATCATGTTGATGAACATCACCGACAGCAGGGTGTAGAGGGCGGCGGCGGACCCTCGGTCCCTGGGAGCCGTGGCCGGCCGGGCGCTCATGGCGCCGTCCTCGCGCGGCGAGCCACCTGCGCGGCCAAGACCAGGCCCGGGACGACCAGGATCACTCCGGTGGCGAAGGGCGCGCCGATCCAGATGTGGGCGAAGGCCGCGGTGGCCCAGATCGGGCCGATGATGCGCGCCAGGCAATTGCCCGACATGTTGAGACCCAGCATTTCGCCCTGGCGTTGCGGCGGGGCGTTCTGGGAGATCAGGGCGGCGATGTTGGGAAAGGTCAAGGACTGGCCAAAGGAGACGGTGAAAAACCCGGCCATGGCCACGGGCCAGTTGGGCGAGAGAAGCTGGACCAGCATGCCGGCGCCGATCAGCGCCAGGCCGGCGGTGAGCACGCGCGCGCCGCCGTAGCGCCTCGCCAAGAAGCCGGTGACGACGCCCTGGGCCACGGCGCCGACGATGCCGACGACCATGAAGGCCAGGCCGATCTGCCTGGGTCCCCAGCCAAAGCGCGCCTGGGTCCACAGGCCGTAGGTCGCCTCGATGCCGGCAAAGCCGCAGACGACGATGAAGCTCATGATC
>PMOM01000169.1 GCA_003161535.1 Caulobacteraceae bacterium
TGCGCCATTCTCTATTACACGCGGTTCTACAAGCTGGAGAGCGGCCGGGGCGATCCGCCGCGCGGCCGCCATTCGCCCACCGGCGATCTTGGTTATCTGAAATTTGGGGTGTTTCCCGCCGACAACGGCACGTTTTCGGTCACCGTCGCCGTGCCGGAAGTGGAGGAGGTGTTGCGCGCCGCGGTGGTGCGCCCGGAAATCTTCGCGGCCATCTGCGCGCAGTTGCCGGGCGTGGCGGCGTGGACCGATCCGGCGCGGTCGGCTCCGGTCAGCCGGGTGTTCGCCATGGGCGATTTGAAAAGCTGCTGGCGGGAGATGGCGCCGCAGGGCCGGGCCGTGGCGCTGAACCTTTTCTGCGTGGGCGACAGCGTGGTGCGCACCAATCCGCTCTATGGCCGGGGGTGTTCCTTCGCCGCCATCGAGGCGCACGGCCTGCGCGATGTGCTGGCGCAAACCGCCGATCCGGCGGCGCGGGCCAGGCTCTATAGCGCGCGCGTGCGCGGGGACCTGCGCGCCTTTTATGAGGACATGCGCGACCAGGACCGGGCGGCGGCGCGGCGCGCCCTGCACGGCCTCGATCCAAGCTATCGCCCGGGCTGGCGCGCCCGGCTTATGCGAGCCTTCTTCGAGGACGGGGTGGCCATCGCGCTGCGGCAAGACGTCAACATGCTGCGCGCCGCCATGCGCGCCTTCCACATGCTCGATCCGCCCCGCGCGTGGCTCGGCCGGCCGGCCAATCTGGCCAAAGCGTTGATCGCCTGGGGACGCGGCCGGCGGGCCAACGCCCATCTTTATGCAGAGAAAGTCGGGCCGGGGCGGGCTGAAATGTTCGCCGCCCTGGGGCTGGCGGCCGATTCCGATCTGGCGCGGCTAAGGTCAGCGCGGCGGCAGAGCTTGGGGGAACCGGCGCCCGCAAGGTAATCGGGGTCATGGTTTTCGAATTGTCGCCTGGTCGACAGTGGTATGGCGCCCGCGGCGCGGGAATGAAGACCAAGACGCCATGGAATCGACGAAGGATGCATTGGCGTCGCGCGAGATATTGACTCGGAGATGGCGCACGGCCGCGCGATGTTGGGAATCGAAGGCGAATGATCGACCGTTGCGAGCCGAAAGTCCGATAATTATTACTTATCACCAATAGAACGGGAATTATAAATCGACAATATACAAGCATCCATCAAGAAAAATCTGGAAGAATAAGTCCGATTTATACGTTGCAATAACCCTATATTCAGACTTGATTCCGTCCGCGCTCTTGGAACCCGCCCAGAGGTCCGCGCGTTAAGGCCCCATCGAATACACTGAACTTGGCGGGCGGCTATGCTGAAAACCGGTCTTTTTACAATCGCGATCTTGGCGGTGAGTCAGACGGCTGCCGCGCAGGTGGCGCTGGGCGGCGGCGGGCTGATCGCCGGCGGGCAGATCCAGCAGATTCCGCCGTCTCCGGAATTCCAGAAATCCATCCCCGACATCCGCGTTGAGCGCCGCGCCGCGCCGACGCCTCCCGGCCCGCCCGGCCCCAAGGCGCTGGTCAGCTCGCTGCACGTGACCGGCGAGAGGCTGTTTTCGGAAGGGCAGCTGATCGCCGTGACGGGCTTTCGCCCCGGAAGCCAGCTGAGCTTGTCGGACCTGCGCGAGATGGCCGAGCGGATCACCCACTTCTACAACGCCCGCGGCTATTTCGTCGCCCAGGCCTATGTGCCGGCCCAGGACATCGAAGCCGGCGCCGTGACCATCACGGTGATCGAAGGGCGCTATGACAAGGTCAGCCTGCGCAACCAGACCAATCTCTCGGACCGCGTGGCCTATGGCGTACTCAACGGACCGCGCCCGGGCGACCCGGTGGCCAGCGGCCCGCTCGAGCGGCGCCTGCTGCTGCTCTCCGACGTCCCCGGCATAGACGTCAAGGCGACCCTGGTTCCCGGCGGTCCGGTGGGCACGTCCGATCTGATCGTCGATGTGACGCCCGGCGCGCGGGTGACCGGCAGCATCGAAGCCGACAACGCCGGCAACCGCTACACCGGCGAAGACCGCATCGGGGCGACGGTGAACATCAACGATCCCTTGGGTCTGGGCGATCAGCTCACCCTGCGGGCCCTGACCTCGGGCGACGGCATGGCCTATCTGCGCGGCTCCTACCAGGTGACGGTGGGCCAGGGGACGGTGGGCGTCGCCTACACGCACTTCCGCTATCACCTGGGTCATGAGTTCGCGAGCCTCGATGCTTCGGGGACGGAGGATATCGCCAGCGTCTATGGCAGCTATCCGCTGGTCCGCTCGCGCAATGACAATCTCTACGCCCTGGTCGACGTGGACGAGCGCTGGTTCAACGACAGGATTGGCGCGACTGCCACCGATACGGTCAAACGCGACCGGGTGCTGACCTTCGGCCTCAACGGCAATCATCGCGACGGCTTTGGCGGAGGCGGTTGGGACACCTTCTATATCTACGGCAGCCTCGGCGATCTTGACATCCAGACCCCGGCGGCGCGGGTGATCGACGCGGCGACGGCGAGGACCAACGGCCAGTATGGCAAGCTGGTCTTCTTCATCGACCGCACACAGACGATTTCCGGCCCTTTCTCGATCTACGGTGCCTTCCGCGGACAACTGGCCTCGAAGAACCTCGACATCTCCGAGAAGATGGAACTGGGCGGGGCCTATGAGGTGCGGGCCTATCCCGAAGGCGAAGGCTATGGCGACGAAGGCTATGTGGCCACCGCCGAGCTGCGCTACCTGCTGCCGAAGTACCCGGACGTTCCGGGCCGCTTCCAGCTGTTCACCTTCGTCGACACCGGCACGGTGAGGCTCTCGAAGAATCCGTGGGCTCCCGGTCCCAACAGCGCCACCCGCACCGGCGCGGGCGTCGGCGCCACCTGGGCTCAGAACAACAATTTCCTGGTGCGCGTGGCCTACGGCTTTGAAGTCGGCACGGGTCCCGCGACCTCGCAGCCCGACACCGGGGGCCGATTCTGGATCGAACTGGTGAAATTTTTCTGATGGCGGCGTCAGCAACCCATCCGGCCGCATCCACGCCTTTAAGGAATGCATCCTCGTGACCCGTACCTT
>PMOM01000090.1:0-3430 GCA_003161535.1 Caulobacteraceae bacterium
TGTGGCAGCAGGCGTCGGTGTCGCTGCGCCAAAGCTCGGCGGCTGGATCGGTGGTGGCTAAATCCTCGAAGCGTGGACGAAGATCGCGCACGTCCGTCAGCCCCAGGCGGGTCGTCAGTTGGCGGCGATAGTCCAGGGTTTGGCCGAACAGCATGCCGGTATCCAGAAACAGCACCGTCAGATCGCGCCTGACCTGCGCCGCCAGATGCAGAAGCACCGCCGATTCGGCGCCAAAGGACGAAACCAGCGCCAGCCGTTCGCCGAACATCGCGTCGGCGGCGGCGATAATGCTCGCCGGGTGGGCGTCGCGCAGTTCCGCGTCCAGGCGCTGGGCCTGGCTGAGCGCGGGACGCGGGCGGTCAAGCTGATCGAAGGCCATGATCAGCCCGGCGTCTCATGGCCAGTCGCCCGTTCGACGAACACCGGTTCCAGGCCATCCGCGGCGCGTTGATAGACATGACGGAAGCGATGGGCGGCGGCTGTCCACTGCCCGGGCGTGGCGCCATCGGCGGGCTCGAAGCTATCGAAGCCGCAGCGCACCATGAACTTGGCCTGCTCAAGCAAGACGTCGCCCACCGCTCTCACCTCGCCCTGATAGCCTAGGCGATCACGCAGGATGCTCGCGGCGCTGAAGGCGCGGCCGTCGCGGAACTTGGGAAACACCAGGGCGACCACGGCGATGCGCGCCAGATCCGCGTCCAGGGCCTCGGGTGTCTCGTCGGCGGCGAGGCGCACGCCCACCTGGCGGCATTGGCCAAGGAGAAAGGCGCCCTCACTCTGGAAGCGCCGAAGCGAGATGATCACGTCGCCCTGCGGGATGACCTGGTCGTCGTCTATCGAAGTGAAGGGGTCCTCAACCGCTTCGGCGCGGTCGCCTCGCCACCTAATGAGCTTCGGCATAGACGGCCTCCTTGAACGGGGCGAGGCCGGCGCGGCGGTAGGTGTCGATGAAACGCTCGCCGGTCGTCCGTTCGCGAAGGTAGACCTCGACGAGTTGGTCGATCGCCGGGGCCACGCGCTCGGCGGGAAGGGCCGGACCCAGGCTTTGGCCGATCGAGGCGTCGTCCTCGCCCGAGCCGCCCAGGGTGAGCTGATAGAATTCCTCTCCCTTCTTATCGACGCCCAATATGCCGATGTGGCCGACGTGGTGATGGCCGCAGGCGTTGATGCAGCCGCTGATCTTGATCTTCAGTTCGCCGATTTTCTCGGCCAGCTCGGGGCTCTCGAAACGGCGCGCGATATCCTGGGCGATCGGGATCGCCCGGGCGTTGGCCAAGGCGCAGTAGTCGAGGCCGGGACAGGCGATGATGTCGCTGATCAGGCCGATGTTGGGCGTCGCCAGGTCGGCGTCGGCAAGCAATCGATAGACCGCCGGCGCGTCGTCCAACTTGACGTGTGGCAGGATCAGATTCTGCTCGTAGGTGACCCGCGCCTCGTCCAGCGAATAGCGCTCGGCCAGATTGGCGATGACCTCCATCTGTTCGGCGGAGCAGTCGCCGGGCGTTTCGCCGATGGCCTTCAAGGAAACATCGATGAGAGCGTAGCCAGGCTGTTTGTGCGCGGTGATGTTGTGGCGCGCGAAGCGGGCGAAGGCGCGATCGTCGAGCTTGGCCGTCTCGAAGGCGGCGGAGACTGGCGGCAGGGTCTCGAAACCCACCGGCGCGAAGCCGGCGCGGATGCGGGCAAGCTCGGTGTCGGGAAGATCGACGGCGGCCTTGTCGCTGGCCTCCCACTCTTCATCGACCTGGCGGGCGAACTCCTCGGCTCCAAGCGTGGCGACCAGGACCTTGATGCGCGCCTTCCAGATGTTGTCGCGCCGGCCAAGGCGGTTGTAGACGCGCAAGATCGCCTGCAAATAGGAGAGCAGATGCCTCGCCGGCAGCCGCTCGCGAATGGTCGGTCCCAGGAAGGGGATGCGTCCCAGGCCTCCGCCCGCCAGCACCTCGAAGGCAAGCTCTCCGTCGGCGGCGCGGTGCAGGCGAAGGCCGATGTCGTAGATGCGGATCGCTGCTCGATCCCTCGTCGCGCCGGTCACCGCGATCTTGAATTTGCGCGGCAGGAACGAGAACTCCGGATGAAACGTCGACCATTGGCGGATCGCCTCGGCCCACACGCGCGGGTCGTCCGCTTCGTCGGCGGTGGCGCCGGCGTGCGGATCGGCGGTGAGGTTGCGGATGCAGTTGCCGGAAGTCTGGATGGCGTGCAGGCCAACGCCGGCCAGGGCATCGAGGATGTCGGGCGCGTCCTTCAGCTTAATCCAGTGAAGCTGCAGATTGGTGCGGGTGGTGAAGTGGCCATAGCCGCGATCATAGGTGCTGGCGACCCACGCCAGCTTGCGAAGCTTGGCGCTGTTCAAGGCGCCATAGGGAATGGCGATACGCAGCATGTAGGCGTGCAGCTGAAGATACAGACCGTTCATCAGCCGGATCGGCTTGAACTGGTCCTCGGTGATCTCACCGGCCAGACGCCGGCGGCACTGCTCGCGAAACTCCGCCGCCCGGTCGGTGAGCATTGCTTGGTCGATGTCGTCATAGCGGTACATTTGGGCCGCGTTCCTACTTGCGCTTGATCAGGTCGATGCGGCCCTTCGAGCTCGCCGCGCCGTGGGCGTGGGCGAGGATCTCGATCTGCGCGCCGCCTTGAGCCTGTTTGCCGTGCTCGGGCTTGTTGGTGGGTCCCAATGCGCGCAGGCGCTCGCGGTAGCTGACCGGCGCCACGCCCCCCTCCACTTCTGCGACGTCGATGAGGTAAGGCTCGACCAGCAAGGTGACCTGCGTCTTGGCGTGCGCCTCGGCCGCCTCGGCGACGGCTTCGTCGTCAAAAAGCTCGGCGTCCGCGAAGCGATCGAGCCACTGACCTTGCTTCCAGAACACCACCTCGCCGTCGGTGAGGCGGTTGGCGGTCAGCGCCTTCATCGAACCGCCCCTTTGCCTGCCAACGGCTCCGCCAGAGTCAGGGGCGGGGATGCCGACGACGCCGCGGCCAAAGCCATGGCCTCGCCAACGATGAGCAGCGCAGGTCCGGTCAGTCCCTCCGCCACCGCGCCCAGGGCGCCCAGCGTGGTCGACACCCGCTGCTCTTCCGGCAAGCTGGTGTTCTCGACAATCAGAGCCGGCGTCGAGGCCGACCGGCCCGCGGCGATTAGCTGGGCGCCGATCGCCGCCGCCGTGGAAAGACCCATGTAGAAGACCACGGTCTGGTTGGCCTTCGCCAGGCTCGCCCAATCCAGATCCGGCGCCGCGCCGCCGCTGGCATGGCCGGTGACGAAGGTGACCGCCTGGGCGGCGCCGCGATGGGTCAGGGGCGCGCCGGCCGCGGCGGCGGCGGCCAGGGCGGCGGTGACGCCGGGAATGACCTGGCACTCAACTCCGGCGGCGCGACAGGCCTCGAGTTCCTCGCCGCCGCGACCGAAGATGAACGGATCGCCGCC
>PMOM01000090.1:3512-4171 GCA_003161535.1 Caulobacteraceae bacterium
AACAGATCCGGATCGCCGGGACCAGCGCCGACCAGCCATACGCAGCCAGGGGCGGCGCCGGCTCGCGCCTCCAGGACCACAAGACCCTTGGCGGTCTTGGATGATCTGGTATCGAGGGTCACGTTCAGGAACTCTAACGGCTACGCCTTCCCATCAAGGTTGGCTCTGGCCAGTTGCCAAATGGGCGCGAAGGGCCCATCTCGCAACCAAGGACTTCTGCCCGGGGTATCAGGAAATCTATGGAGACTCGCCGCCGCCTGCCGCCGCTTAACGCCCTGCGCGCCTTCGAAGCCGCGGCCCGGCATCTGAATTTCAGCCGCGCCGCCGATGAACTTTCGGTGACGCCAGGCGCCGTCTCGCAGCAGATCCAAAATCTGGAAGACTACGTCGGCGCGGCCCTATTCAAGCGCACCCCGCGGGGCCTGCTGCTCACCGACTCGGCGCAGACCGCCTTGCCCGCCCTGCGCGAAGCCTTCGATCGCCTGGCCGAGGCCGCCTCGCTTCTCACCGCCGCCGTGGATGGCCGCCGCCTCACCCTCACCGCCGCCCCTTCATTCGCCGCCAAGTGGCTGGTCCCGCGCCTGGGCCGGTTCGAGGAAGCTTATCCACAGGTGGACGTATGGCTGTCGGCGGACATGGACTTGGTGGATTTTGGCACC
>PMOM01000188.1:0-914 GCA_003161535.1 Caulobacteraceae bacterium
TCGTTGAAGGTCGTGAGCATGGCCGCCGTGTTCTGCGCCTCCTTGAGACGCCGGGCGATGGTCTGGCGCAGGCGCGTCATGCGCACGCGTTCTTCGCGGTCATGCAGTTCCCGCGCCGGCTGGGGCGTCGCGGCGACACTTGGCGAAGCAGGGGTCGCCTTGAGGGCGGCAAGCGCATCGCCCTTGGTGATCCGGCCATCCTTGCCACCGCGGGGAATCGCCGCCGGGTCGAGACTGTTTTCCGCCACGATGCGCCGCACCGATGGCGCCAGGGGCATGGCGGTCGGCGCCGGGGGGCTCGGCGGCGCGGGGCTCGGAGGTTCGGCTGGGGGAGCGTCGGGCGGGGCAGCCTCGGGCGGGGAAGCTTCGGGCGGGGCGACAGGGGTCTTGGCGGCCGCCGCCGCGTTCTCGCCGCCGCCGGCGGCGGCATCGATTCTGCCCAGGCGTTGTCCCGGAAGGACGGTATCGCCCTCCGCGGCGCTGATCTCGCCCAGCACGCCATCCTGAGGCGCGACCACCTCGAGGCTGACCTTGTCGGTTTCCAGTTCGACCAGCACCTCGTCGCGCTTGACCGTCTCGCCCGCCTGTTTGGCCCACCGCGCCACCGTCGCCTCGGTAACCGATTCGCCCAGGGCGGGAGTCATGATGTCGGTCATTGGGGCGTGGTTCCGTTGAATTCACACGGCAGAGGAGGAGTTGGCAGGTGTTTCATCACGCGAACGCCGCGGCGAGGAAGGTTTGCAACTCCTTGGCGTGTCGGCTCATCAGGCCGGCGGCGGTGGAGGCGGTGGCCGGGCGGCCGACATAGCGGGCGCGCTTGGCGGCGACATCGAGCCTGGCCAGGGTCAGTTCCAGCCAGGGATCGACGAAGGTCCAGCCGCCCATGTTCTTGGGCTCCTCCTGGCACCAGACCA
>PMOM01000188.1:938-2383 GCA_003161535.1 Caulobacteraceae bacterium
TTCCAGAAGATCGAAATAGACCTTGCCCGAGCACAGCACCACCCGGCGGATGGCGTCATCCGGTTGCAAGCGGATGGAAGTGTGCAGGCCAAGCTCGGCCGCGTCCACCAGGACCCGGTGAAAACTCGAGCCCTCGGCCATATCGGCCAGGCTGGAGACCGCCTTCTTGTGACGCAGGAGGGATTTGGGCGTCATCACGATCAGCGGCTTGCGAAATTCCCTCAGCACCTGCCGGCGCAGGATGTGAAAGTAATTGGCCGGGGTGGTGCAATTGGCCACCTGCAGATTGTCTTCCGCGCACAGCTGAAGATAGCGCTCCAGCCTGGCCGAGGAATGCTCGGGGCCCTGGCCCTCGTAGCCGTGCGGCAGAAGCATCACCAGGCCCGACATGCGCAGCCATTTGCGCTCGCCCGACGAGATGAATTGGTCGACGACCACCTGAGCGCCGTTGGCGAAGTCGCCGTACTGCGCCTCCCAGAGGGTCAGGGTGTTGGGGTCGGTGAGCGAGAAGCCGTACTCGAAGCCCAGCACCGCCTCTTCCGACAAGGCCGAATCGAGCGCCTCGAAGTGGGCTTGGCCGGGACGCAGATGGGCCAGGGGCGTGTAGTGCTTCTCCGTGGTCTGATCGATGAGATCGCAATGGCGCTGCACGAAGGTGCCACGCACACTGTCCTGACCCGAAAGGCGCACCGGAAAGCCCTGATCGAGCAGGCTGGCGAAGGCGAGATGTTCGCAGGTGGCCCAATCGAGGTCCTCGCCCTTGTCGATGGCGGCGTGGCGATTACCGATCACCCTGGCCACCGTCTTGTGGGCATCGAAGTCCGCCGGGATGCTGGTGAACGTCAGACCCAGGTCGCGCAGCTTCTGCTTGGGAACCGCGGTATTCCCGCGCCGCTCCTCGCCGTCGGGAAGGGCGAGGCCGGCCCATTTGCCGTCCAGCCAGTCGGCCTTGTTGGCGAGATACGCCTTGCCGGCCTCGAACTCGGCGTCGAGGAAGGCATCGAACTCGGCTGTCCAGCCCTCGATGTCGGCGGCCGTGGCCACGCCTTCGGCGATCAACCGCCGTGAATAGAGCTCCCGCGTCGATGGGTGGGCCTTGATCGCCTTGTACATCAAAGGCTGGGTCATGGTCGGATCGTCGCCTTCGTTGTGGCCGAAGCGGCGGTAACAGAACATGTCGATGACCACGTCCTTGCCAAACTGCTGGCGGTACTCGACGGCGATCTTGGCGGCGAAGGTCACCGCTTCGGGATCATCGCCATTGGCGTGGAAGATCGGCGCCTCGACCATCAGGGCGCTGTCTGAGGGATAGGGGCTGGAGCGGCTGTAGCTGGGGCTGGTGGTGAAGCCGATCTGGTTGTTGACGATGAAGTGGATGGCGCCGCCGGTGCGGTAGCCGCGGATGCCCATCAGGTTGAAGCATTCGGCCACCACGCCCTGGCCGG
>PMOM01000188.1:2400-3449 GCA_003161535.1 Caulobacteraceae bacterium
TTGACGATCTCCAGGTGGCTGGGATTGGCGGTCAGCGACAGGTGAACCGAATTGCCGTCGAATGCGCGGTCGGATGAGGCGCCCAAATGGTATTTGACGTCCCCCGATCCCTCGATGTCCGAGGGCATGGCCGAGCCGCCCTGGAACTCGTGAAAGATCACCCGGTAGGGCTTGGCCATCACCGCGGCCAGCACGTTCAGGCGCCCCCGGTGGGGCATGCCCAGGACGATGTCCTTCACGCCGAGCGCGCCACCGCGCTTGATGATCTGCTCCATGGCCGGCACCGCCGATTCGGCCCCGTCCAGGCCAAAGCGCTTGGCGCCTGGGAAGCGCTTGTTCAGGAAGCGTTCGAAGCCCTCGGTCTCGATCAGCTTCTTGAGGATGGCGACCTTGCCCTCCTTGGTGAAACTGATTTCCTTGTCGCGCCCCTCGATCCGCCGCTGCAGCCAGACGCGCTCGGCCGGATCGGAGATGTGCATGTACTGCACGCCGATCGTGCCGCAGTAGGTGCGCTTGAGAAGAACCAGGATCTCGCGCACGCTGGCGCTCTCCAGGCCCATCACGAAATCCAGGAAGATCGGCCGGTCGAAGTCGACTTCGGCGAAGCCGTACGTGGCCGGGTCAAGCTCGCTGGCGTCGCCGGCGGGGACGGCCAGTCCCAGCGGATCGAGATTCGCCTTGAGGTGGCCGCGCATGCGGTAGGCGCGGATCAGCATGATGGCGCGCAGGGAATCCAGGGTGCGGGCCCGCACCTCGTCGGGACTGGCGGAGGGCGTCTGATCGCCGATGGCCGTTTGAAGCTTGGCGGTGACCGCCGGCCACAGTCCGTCGATGGCCGACAGCCACTCGGGCCGCGCCGGCGTTTCCGAGGGGGGGGTCCAGGCGGGCGGCTCGGCGGCCCGGCGCACGACTTGGGCGCTGTCGGAGAGCGACGCGAAAAAAGCCCGCCAGGACGGCTCGACGGACGCCGGATCGGCCGCCCAGCGCGCCTGCAGATCCTCCACGAAGTCGGCGTTGCCGCCGTAGAGGAAGGACGTCTCGGCCAGCAC
>PMOM01000300.1 GCA_003161535.1 Caulobacteraceae bacterium
TCGTCGTCCACCAGATGAACGCTGGCGCCCGTGGTCGAATCGCGGGCCGCCAGGACCGCTTCGTGGACGCGGCGGCCGAACATGCCCTGCCCGCCGTATCTGGGCAGCAAGGCTGGATGAACGTTCAGAACCCGGCCGCCAAATACCTGCAGGGTGCGTGGGCCCAGCCGCCGCAGGTAACCGGAAAGAATCACCAAGTCGGCGCCGACGTCCGTCAAGGCGCGCGCCAAACGCTCATCGGCGCCGGCCGGATCGGCGATGGTGGGGATGCAGAGAGTCTCGACGCCGTGTTCCTTGGCGAAAGTCAGGGCCGGCGCGTCCTTCTTGTTGCTGACAACCAAACGCGCCTCGGCGGCGAGCTCGCCGGCCTCGATGGCCGCCACGATGGCGCGCAGGCTACTGCCGTTGTTCGAGGCGAGAAAACCTAGTCGCATCAGCTGGATGCCTCTTCGACTTCGACTTGCAGTCGCAGGCCGTCGTAAGCGGGTTCGACGCCCGGCGGCAAGCGGCCGGCGAGCTCGGCGTAATCCAGGTCGATGTGCATATTGGTCAGGATGGCGCGCCTTGGCTTGATCCGCTCGATCCATTGCAGGGTCTTGGCCACATGGGCGTGGGTGGGATGCGGCGCGTATCGCAAGGCATCGACGATCCAGACATCCAGATCCGCCAAGGCCACTATCGAGTCCTCGGGCAAGTCGACGACGTCGCTGGAATAGGCAATCGAACCAAAGCGATAGCCATGCGAGCGGATGCCGCCGTGATCCTGATCGAAGCTTTTGACCGGGATCGCTCCGGAGGGCCCATCGACACGCCATGGCGTTCCATGCGGCGGTGTTTCGCGCGCCCTGGCGATCGCGGGATAATAGCCCTCGCCTTCAAAGATATAGCCAAACCGGCGTTCCACGGCGCCGCGGACGGCGGCGTCCATCCAACAGTCGATCCGCTGGCCTTGAACGAGCGCGAAGGCGCGGATGTCGTCGATGCCGTGACACTGATCGGCGTGGTCGTGAGTAAGCAGCAGGCCATCCAGGCGCTTGGCCCCAGCGGCGGCGGTCTGCAGTCGAAACTCCGGCGCGGCGTCCACCACCAGGGTGGTCTGGCGTTCGGGCCCCTCCCCTGACAGTCGGCGCACCATCAGGGAACACCGCGAACGCCAGTTGCGCCGGTCGGCCGGATCGCAGGCGCCCCAGTTTCCATCCGCCCTGGGCACGCCGCCCGAGGAACCGCAACCCAGGATGACGACCTCCAGGGCGCCGCTCATGGCCGGGGAACCTTGTCGAACAGGGCGAAGAAGGCCTCCTGCGTGCGCTCCTCGGCCTCGGCGAGCGACCAGCCGCGGACGTCGGCCAGGGCGGCCAGGACATGGGGCAGGAAGGCGGGCTCATTGCGCCGGCCGCGCATGGGCGCGGGCGCGAGATACGGGCAGTCGGTTTCCACCACAATTCGCGCCGCCGGCATACCCGCGATCACCGCGCGCACGTCGTCCGCGGCCTTGAAGGTGGCGATTCCCGAAACCGAAAACCAGGCTCCCAGGGCGGCCACGCGCCCGGCTAGATCCGCGCCGGAGGTGTAGCAGTGCATGAGGATGCGAAAAGGCGCGCTGGCGTACTCCTCCTCAAGGATCGCGGCCATGGTTTCGTCGGCCTGGCGACTGTGCACGATCAGCGGCAAGTCGGTGCGCCGCGCGGCCTCGATATGGGCGCGAAAGACCGCCGCCTGGACGTCCCTGGGACTAAGATCATAGTGAAAATCAAGGCCGGTCTCGCCAATTCCCACGACCTTGGGGCGGGCCGCCAATTCGCACAAGATTCCCGGGTCAAGCGATGGATTTTCCTTGGCTTCATGCGGATGTTCGCCGATCGTGCACCAGATGTCGTTTTCGCGCATCGCCAAGGCGTACACCGCCTCGAAGGACGAAAGCTTGTCGCAGATGGTCAGCATCAGCCCCACCCCCGCCGCCCGCGCCCGCTCTATCACCAAGGCGCGATCTGGATCGAACTGCGGCGCGTGCAGATTGACGTGGCTGTCGATCAGCATGGCGGCCCTTGATCGCCGCTAGGCGATCGCCCGCAGGCGCGTAAGAACGGTGTGCAGGACATCGGCGCGATCCAGGTTGACCGCTTCGGCTTGGCGCGGCAGTTCGATCAGATCACTCCACAGCGCCGCCCAATCGACCAAGGGGCCCCGCCCCTCCCCGCTTTGACGGTCGGCGATCTGCTCGCGCGCCATGGCGTGGACCTGGTCGGCCAGGCGATCGAAAAAGAGGTTGAACCGCGTCGCGCCAACCGGGCCGCGGAAGCTGTCGGCGAGGCTTAACAGGGCGGCTTCGTCGGTCTTGGGCAGGCGCCGAAGCACTTCGCCCGCGGCAAGGTCCATGGCCAGGGCGTCACGCGCCGCCAGACGCCAAGCCTGGCCCGGCGCGCCGCGCGCCATGCGCAGGAGCTCGCCGGCGTCCTTGATCTCCACGCCGGCCTTTTCGGCGACCCAGGCGGCGGCCGGCGCGGGGTCCGGCGGTGTGAACTTCAGCCTGCGGCAGCGAGAGCGCAGGGTGGCCAGAAGACCGCCGGGCGAATGGGAGACGAGCAACAGGACGCCCCTCTCGGGTGGCTCCTCGAGGGTCTTGAGCACGGCGTTGGCGGCGCTGGCGTTCAGATCGTCGGCGGCGTCGATGATGGCCACGCGATAGGGCGCCGACGCGGGCGATTTGGCGAAGAACTCGGGCAGCCCGCGCGCCTCGTCCACGGGAATGCCTCGCCGGCTCTTGCCATCCTCGGGATCGCGCTGCAGCACCAGCAGATCGGGGTGGGCGCGGGCGATGATCTGGCGACTGACAGGGTCACCCGGGAGGGCCCCCAGGAGACCCAGGGTCGGATCGGGCTTGGCGCCGAGCAGGCGCCGGGCGACGCGGTAGGCGAAGGTCGCCTTGCCGATGCCCTCCGGTCCGGTGAGCAACCATGCATGATGCAGGCGCCCCCGCTCCAGGGCGGTTAGGAAAGAGCGCTCGGGCGCACCGTCGCCCTGATAGTCGAACACCTCGCGGGGATGGGGAATGTCATCGCTCACGGCAAACGGGGTCTTTCGCCCAAGCGCGGGCCGATGACGACCCAGATGGCGGCGGCCACGGCGTCCGCATCGGCGGCGGCGTCGATGACCAGGCAGCGTCCCGGTTCGGCCCGAGCCAGCGAACGGAAGGTTTCGCGTATCCGGCCGTGAAAGGCCAGGTCCCTGGCCTCGAATCGGGTTTCGGCGGATGGACGGCTGGCGGTCCGCGCCAAGCCCGCCTCCACCGGAAGGTCGAGGATCAGCGTCAGGTCGGGCCGCGCGGCTCCCAGGACGGCCTCTTCCAGCCCTTCGATCAGGCTCGGGGGCGCGCCGCCCCCGGCGCCCTGATAGGCTCGCGTCGAGTCGGCGTAACGATCGCACACCACCACGTCCCCGCGCTCCAGGGCCGGGGCGATCACCCGCTCGATATGGTCGCTTCGGGCGGCATACATCAGCAGGGTTTCGCTGATCGGCGACCAGCGATCAGCGGCGCCGGTGACCAGCAAGGCGCGGATGGCTTCGGCGCCGGGCGATCCGCCGGGCTCACGGGTGCGCACCACCTGGCGGCCAAGAGCGGCGATGCGGTCGGCCAGACGGGCGGCCTGGGTCGATTTACCGGCCCCCTCCCCTCCTTCGAGGGTGATGAAATATCCGCGCGCCATTGGGCGGCACATTGGCCGCTTCGGGGCGATTGTCTAGGGCGAGAGCGGCGCTCTGGCGGGCTTTGTCGATCTACCCTGCCGCGCGGGCGTAGCGCCGGTCGCCGCCCGGCCGAGCCGCCGGAGCCGGGCCGATATAGCGGACGCGGACGCGGACGGTTCCGGTGCTGTAGAAGCCCAATTCCTTGGCTGCTTGCCGCGACAGATCGATGATCCGGCCGCCGACGAAGGGGCCGCGGTCATTGAGGCGCACGCGCGCGCGGCGGCCGTTGTCCAGGTTGGTCACCTCGACGATGCAGGGCAGCGGCAAGGTGGTGTGCGCGCCCGAAGCGATGTTCATGTCGAACACCTCGCCATCGGCCGTGATGCGATTGTGGTACTGCTGGCCGTACCAGGAGGCCAGACCGACCTTGTTGTAGTGCGGCTGGGCCGCCGGCCGATACCACACCCCGTTCACCTGATAGGGTCGCATGGTCCCGCCGGCCCCCAGTGAAGACGACTGCGGCACGCGCGCCGTGGCGCAAGCCGACAGGCTGGCGGCGGCCAGAGCCGTCAGCAGCCAGCGCGCCGCATCCTTCCGCGACTTGGCGCCTAAAAAACCCACGGCGCACCCCTGTTCCAATGCATCGATCGGCGCAGTTTGCGCCCACGAGGCTTGCGACAAGGTTAAGCCGGCGCGCTGGGCGCCCGCGTGGCGGGCCTGCTAGAACGGCGCGGCCGGACGGGTGGCCGAGTGGTTTAAGGCAGCGGTCTTGAAAACCGCCGTGGGTTCACGCCCACCGTGAGTTCGAATCTCACCCCGTCCGCCATCCTGCTTCGCCCCAGCGATCCATTGGAACGCGAAACGGGGACGCCGAAAGGCGCCCCCGTCGCGTATCAGTCCTAGGCTTCGACTCTAGCTGGACTGGGTTCGCGCCATGTCACTCGACTTGGGGTTGGAGCCGCCGCTCGTCGAGTTGCGGCCGCGCGCGCCGCTATTGGCCGAACGTGTCGGCTGGCCGCGAGCGGGGCGATTCCTCGAGGCTGTCGCCTGAGACGATCCTCGCGCGGTCCCGTTCAAGTTGGCCCCGGCCGATCCGGCGCCGTTCAGCGCCGAGGCGCCGCTGGCGGTTCCAGTCAGCCCACCGCTGAGCGCGCCGCCGCCGCGGGCCGAGCGCGACCGGGTATTGATCGACCTATTGGCCATGGCGCCCGCCGATCCGCTGGCCGAGCCGGTGACGCTCTGACCGGCCGAGGCGGTGGATCCCACCGTGCCAGCCAGCGTGCCCGCCGTGCTCTGTCCGGCGCTAAGCGCCCCGCCGGCCGCGCCGCTCGCGGTTGCGGCGGTGTTGCGGGCCGCGCCGCGCGCCGCCCTGGAGGTCCGGCCGGCTAGCGCGCCGGCCTGGTTCGTGCCGACAGCTTGGGCATTGAGTCCGACGCTCTTGTTGAAGGACTGGCTGGTCGTGGCCGATCCGGCGCCGTTCAGGTTTGAGCCTGCCGGGCTGGCTACCGAGGTGGCGCCGCCGGCGGCTCCGGTCACCGTGCCGGCGAGTCCGGCGTTGGCCGCGGCCGAACCCTTGCGCGTATTGACCGATCTGCTGACGTGCGTGGCGTCCGATCCGCTCACCGAACCGGTGACGCTCTGGCTGACCGAACCGACGGACCCCAAGGGGCCGCCGAGCGAGCCGGCGCCGTTCAATGTGCCGCCGACCGCGCCGGTGATGCCGCCGCCGCCGCCCAGCAGCTGGGCGTGCGCCGGAGCGATGGACAGGGCCGCCAACAGGACGCCGTTGACGATCGTGAACTTATTCATGGTCTTGTCTCCTGGTGACCAGGGCCTATTGAGCTGGCCCGTCACCTCAACAAACGACCGGCGCCCGTGGTTTCATCTCCCGAGCAAACTTTTTTCACGAACTATTGCTTGGCGCCGACCCACTTTGGATCGATGCGGCATGCCTCGCAGACGATGCCGCGCCCGACGCTGCCCTTGCCTGGCGCCGCCTCGGCCGAGACGGCGCGCAAAGCGGCCGCCCCATCGCCGCCGGCCATGGTCAGGCGGGCGGCCACCAGCGGGGTGGCGAAGGATGTCCCCCGCACAACGCCATAGCCGCGACCGGGCAGAGCCGCCGCCATATCGGCGCCCGGAGCGGCGAAGTCCAAATGGGTCGCGCGCCCGGCCTCCAGCAAGGCTCGGCCATGCGCATCCACGCCAGTCACCGCGATCACACCGGGGTAGGAGGCGGGATATTGCGGCGGCGCGGCCGGTCCGTCATTTCCCACCGCCGCCACCACCAGCACGCCCCGGGCCTGCAGGGCGGCGACTCCGCGTTCGAGAAGTTGGTTGGGCGGGCCGACCAGGCTGACGGTGATCACGCCCACGCGCCGTTCCGCCAGCCAGCCCATGGCCCGAACAATGGCCTCGGCCGAACCGGCGGCGGCCTGCCCGCCGTAGACATCCGCCACCAGCAAGGCGCGCCCGCGCGCCGCGCCAACGAACCTTCCGTCCGAGCCCACCAGAAGAGAGGCGATGGCCGTGCCATGCCCGCTGGCCTTCGGGGCGCCCGGAGCGAAGCCGCGCTGCTCGATCGTCGCGGCCGCCAGCGCCCGGTGCGCGCCCACGCCGCCGTCGATCATGCCGATCGCGGCGTCACTGCTGGATGAAGACGCCCGCGCGGTTCCCTCCCTATCCACGGCGGCGCCCGCCGGCTCGTAGAGGTGATTGAATTCGAAATGCCCGCTGGCATCGATCTCGCGCAGCATCTTGAGACCGGCCTTGGCCCCCTTACCTTTTGGCGGCGCGAGCACGACGAGCGCGAGGCCCAGCGAATCCACCCGCTCTTCACGCAGCGGGGTGAATCCCGCCCTTTTGGCGGTGGCCAGCACCGCCGCGGAAGGATCGAGCGCGATCACCTCGTCTCGACGCACCGGGTCGCCATGGTCATCGACGTCGAGCGCCGCGCGGTTTTCGCGCACCAGCGCCCGCAGGCGCTGGCGTCTGAGGTCGAGCAGAGAGGTCGGATCGCGCGCTCCAGCCAGGGAGGTTGCATCCAAAGGATTTCCGAGAATTCCGGAGGGCGGCACGCCGGGAGGCACGGGCTGAAAACCGCCGCCGATCATCTGGCCGGGAAGGCCGCCGATGCCGCCCAGCCTCTGCGCGCCGGCGCCGCTGGCCGCCAACAGCGCCACGCCGAGCGCCAGGGCGAGCGCGAGGGGCTGTCTGGTCATCGCCAATTCCTTTTTGTTTTCGCCATCGACGGACTAAACGACCAAGGCCGGTCGTTTTATCCCCATGCACATGAGAATTCCTATTGGCCGACAGCGACAGGGCGTTCGATCAAGGGCTCGTCGATATGTTGCCGCGCCTGCGCCGCTTCGCCCACGGACTGAGCGGCAATGTCGCCGATGCCGACGACCTGACCCAGATGACCGTCGAGCGCGCGCTGCGCGCCCGATCACAGTGGCGGGACGATACGCGTCTGGATTCATGGCTTTACCGGATCATGCGCAACATCTGGATCGACACCGCGCGCGCCCGGGGCCGAATGGCCAAAGTCATGCTGCCGGAAGAGGCCGGCGTCGAAGTGGGGCAAGATCCCAGTCCTGGGATCGAGGCCAGGCTCGAGTTGGCCCAGGCTTTGCGAGCCATGGCGCGGCTGCCGGAAGAACAGCGCGAGGCGGTGGCGTTGGTGTTGATCGAGGGCGTCGGCTACCGCGAGGCGGCGGAGATCTTGGATATCCCCGCTGGCACCCTGTCGAGCCGGCTTGTGCGCGGCCGCAACGGGTTACTGGCCTTGATCGGAGGGGCGTGAGGACATGATCGACGACAGAAAACTGCTGGCGCTCCTCGACGGCGAACTCGATGCGAAGAGCGTCGCCGAGGTCCAAGCCGCGGCGGCGAGGGATCCGTCGCTGGCCAACAGGCTAGAGCATCACCGCGGTGTAGGCGACCGCCTGCGCGCGAGCTTCGCCAACGTCCTCGACCAGCCCGTGCCCGCCTCGCTGGCGGCCGCGGCTGGAGGCGGCGGAGAAGTGGTCGACCTGGCCGCCGCCCGCTCGTCCCGCCTGGCGGGTCGCTCCGCATGGACCGGCTATGGCGCCCTTGCCGCGTCCCTCGCCGCTGGTCTGGTCGGCGGCTATGTGCTGAGCGGCGGAGGACCGGGACCGGTGGCGGAACGCGATGGCAGCATGATCGCATCCGGCGATTTGGGCCATGCCCTTGACGCCCAACTGGCCAGCGCCGGCGCGGCGCGTTCGACTGTTCGTGTGCAGCTCAGTTTTCGCGACCGCGCCGGGGAGGTTTGTCGCAGCTTCGCCGGGGTCGCAGCCAGCGGCGTGGCCTGCCGTCAGGGGGGTCGATGGCTGGTCAAGGGCCTGTTCCCTGGCGAGGGCGAGCCCCAAGGCGTCTATCGAGTGGCCTCAAGCGGCGATCCGCGGGTCATGCAAATGGTCGGCGCGATGATCGACGGCGAACCCTTCAACGCCGCTCAGGAACGCGCCGCGCGCGCCGGGGCGTGGCGGGCGCAATCGGTCCGCCCCAGCATGCAAGGAAAATAATATTGAATTATCAGGTCGTTATTCTGGGAATTTGGGATCGATGCGCGATCCGGTCCGATGCGGCGTTGGCTAGTTGTTGACGCCGCGATTGATGGTTTTGAAATAGCACCAACCACCTTTGCTGCGCACGACGGCGCAAAGCTGAGGGTCGCCGTAGACCGGTGCGCTGGCGACGAAGTATTTGTCACCAAAATTGAGGTCGGCGATGCGGTTTGTTTCTTGAGGACGCATTGTCCAGCTTCGGTTACCGTGTTGCGCATCATCGATCATGCTGAAATAGCACGTATATCCGGCCCCCGCGACGCATTTGAAATCGAAGGTTTCGGCCAGCGCCGACGTGGATATGCCCACGGCGGCCATCACAAGGGTCATTGCAAGAACGCGTTTCATCGTTGTCCTCATGTCCGCCGCCGGAGCGACGCGCAGCTCACAATGCTATCACCGTCGCTGTCAGGATGACAGCCACCCTCGCCGCGGACGCGGCTGTGGAAGTCCGCCCGGCGGCCCCTGCCTCCGCGTTTAAACCCATCGAGGCCGATTGCATTACAGCGTTACGCCATCGCCCCAAACTGCTAGAAAGCCGGGTCGAACATTTCGCGGCCACGCCATGTGGCGCGCGGGTAGCCGACCTTTTTCGGAGAATGAGCCTGGCCAAGGGCGTTGGCGTCTCTGGGAAAATCCCCTCCCGCCGGCCACGAACCGTCGCGGCGGCAGAGGTGTCCGCGCGCGCGAGACCGGAGCATCGCAAACCCCGGCGGGACACCGACCCGGCGGGGGTCCGCGGCGGCGCGTTCCCGATCGTCGGGATCGGCATGTCGGCCGGCGGCCTGGAAGTCGCCATCGCCTTCTTGCGCGCCATGCCGGCCGACAGCGGCATGGGGTTCGTCTTCGTGCAACACCTCGATCCGACCCACGAAAGCATGCTGGCCGACCTGCTCGCCCGCGCCACGACGATGCCGGTGTCGCGCATCACCGACGGCATGCGGGTCGAGCCGAACCGCGTCTACGTCATCGTTCCGGCCAAGACGCTGGTCATCGAACATGGGCTGCTGCGCCTGACCGAACCGACCGAACCTCGGGGCCAACGCCACCCGATCGACGCCTTTTTTAGCGCCCTGGCCATGGATCGGACGACCAAGGCGATCGCGGTCATCCTTTCGGGCGCCGGAAGCAATGGAACGGCCGGCCTGCAGGACATCAAGCAGTTTGGCGGCATGTGCATCGCGCAGGATCCAAAGACCGCCAAGTTCGACAGCATGCCGCGCCACGCGATAAATTCCGGCGCGATCGACCTGGTGCTGACCGCCGAGATGATGCCTGACGCGCTGCGGCGATACGTCGACCACTCCTATGTCGAAAGTCCCAAGCCCGAGGTGATCGCCACCGGACCGGGCGCGGAGCTGGGCGATGTGCTGGCCCTCCTTCGCACCCGGGGCGGGCATGACTTCGGCGCCTACAAGCCCAACACCCTGTCGCGCCGCACCCACCGCCGGATGAGCCTGGCGGGCGTGGAACAGCTTGATGACTACATGGCCATCCTCGATCGCACCCCAGGCGAAGTGACCGCCCTCACCCGAGATCTCTTGATCAATGTTACCGGCTTCTTCCGCGACCCCGAGGCCTGGGATGCGCTGGATATGGAGGTCATCACCCCCCTGGTTGAGAAGGTCGAGCCCGATCAATCGATCCGAGCGTGGGTCCCGGCCTGCTCCACGGGCGAGGAGGCCTACACCATCGCCATGCTGCTTCACGAGCGCGGCGAAGCGGCCGGCAAGCGGTTCGGCGTCAAGATTTTCGCCACCGATCCGGCCGAACACAATCTGGGGCGCGCCCGCAAGGGCGAATTCCCCGCCAGCATGGTGGAAAGCCTGCCGGCCGGGCGTCTGGCGCGCTTCTTCGACAAGGGCGATGACGACTACTACCGGATCAAGCCGAAGATCCGCGAAACGGTGATGTTCGCGCCGCAGAACCTGCTCACCGACCCGCCTTACTCCAGAATGGACCTAGTGAGCTGCCGCAACCTGCTGATCTATCTGGAACCGGACGCCCAGGAACGGGTGTTGTCCCTGGCTCACTTCGCCTTGCGCGAGGGAGGCTATCTTTTCTTAGGCAACGCCGAAACCATCGGACAGCGCGGCCATCTGTTTTCGACCGTCTCGAAACGCTGGCGAATCTATCGACGGGCTGGTCCGGCGCGATCCCCCACCCTCGATGTTCGCGCCTGGTCGTTGCGCGATGCGCCGACCGCCTCGTCCAAGGCGGCCCCCAAGATCGCCGAAATCGCGCTGCGCTCACTGGCCGAACGCTTCGCTCCCGCCTCGGTGCTGATCGACCCGAATTTTCATGTGCTGCATTTCCACGGATTGACCGAAGACTATCTGTCTCAGCCGGCGGGCGCGCCGACGCTCGATCTGCTGAGCCTGACGCGGGAGGGTTTGCGCCTGCCGGTCCGCGGCGCCGTGCGCAAGGTCATCGAAGGCGCCAGGAGCGTCACCCTGCGCAGCAACGCAAAGGGTGGCGCGAAGACCGATCGGGTGCTGGTGACGGCCAGCGCGCTGGGCGACGCCCGCAACGCCAGCGATCTTATCCTGGTGAGTTTCGCCAAGGATCAGGGAGCGGCGCCGGTCAAAGGGTTGAGGCGCACCCCCCGCGCCGCCGCGCTCCAAGGACGGGCCGAGCGATCGGCGGAGCGCGATTTTCAGGAAGAACTTAACACGACGCGCGATGAGCTGCGCGATACCATCGAGCAGTTCGAGACCACTAACGAGGAGCTGACGGCCGCCAACGAGGAAGTCACCAGCATCAATGAGGAGCTCCAGTCGACCAACGAGGAATTGGAGTCGTCCAAGGAGGAGCTGCAGTCGCTCAACGAGGAGCTGAACACGGTCAATTCCCAGCTCGAGCGCAAGGTGGCCGAGCTGGAGGACGCCGGCGATGATCTCAGGAATCTGCTCACCGGCAGCGAGATCGCGACGATTTTTCTCGATGTCCGTATGCGGATCAAATGGTTCACCCCGGCCGTCAAGTCGCTGTTCGACCTGATCGACAAGGATGTCGGCCGGCCGATCGGCAATTTCACGCAGAAATTCACCAACGGCGGCTTGGTGGAAAAGGCCCAGGCGGCCATCGATCGGCTGGAGACTTCCGAGGAGGACATCCTGGCCGACACCGGCCAGCGCTATCTGCTGCGTGTGCTGCCCTATCGCACCGGCGACAACCGCATCGCCGGAGCCGTCGCCACCTTCATCGACATCACCGATCTTAAGGCGACGCAGGCGCAGATCGCCGATGCGCGCGACTACGCCGAAGCGATCGTCGAGACTATTCGCGATCCGCTGGTTGTGCTGACCGCCGATCTGCGCGTGCAGTCGGCGAACGCCGCGTTCTATGCTCTGTTGGAGGCCGGGCGAGCCAAAACGGTGGGTCAGCGCATCTATGAACTGGGCGGCGGCAAGTGGAATATTCCCCAGCTTCGCCTGCTCCTGGAAGAGATGTTGCCCCTGCAACATCAGATCAGCGATTTCGAGGTCGAGCTTGCCGCGCCACGTTCGGAGCGGCGTTGGCTGACGCTCAACGCCCGCCGTATCGAGGGCGGTCAAAACCGCCCCGATCTCATCCTCCTGGCCATGGAGGACATCAGCGCCCGCAAGGATTCGTCGCATCACCAGGATATCTTGATCGGCGAACTCAGCCACCGAGTGAAGAACACCCTCACCGTCGTGCAGTCGCTGGCCACCCAGACCCTGCGGCGAAGTCCTTCGCTGGAGGTGTTCGGCGAGGCCTTCCAGGGCCGCCTTCAGGCCCTGGGGCGGGCGCATGATACAATCATTGAAGGAAACTGGCGCGGGATCGGCCTGCGGGATCTCGTTGAACAGGCCCTCAAGCCGTTCCAGTCGGCCGACCGCATCGCCTATCGCCAAAGCGTTGATGTCGAGTTGCAGCCGCAGCTCAGCTTGGCCCTGACCATGATCCTGCATGAGCTGGCCACCAACGCGGTCAAGTACGGCGCCTTGTCGGGAGCCGTTGGACAAGTGGTGATCTCCTGGCGGCTGGAAGGGGCTGGCGCTGCTGCGCGTGTCGCCTTCGATTGGACCGAAAGAGGCGGGCCGGTGGTCAAGCGCCCCACCCACCGCGGTCATGGCGTGAACTTCGTCGAACGCAGTGTCGCCTACGACCTGAACGGCGAGGGCAAGGTCGAGTTCGCGGCCGAGGGGGTGAAAGCGGTCATGTGCTTCCCCCTGCCCACAGCGGGCATTTTCACGCCCGCGACCGTCGAGGAATCAGACTGATGCCAAAGGCTTCGTCCCGCCTAGCCGGTCTGAGAGTGCTCGTGGTCGACGACGAGCTGCTGGTCGCCCTGCATATAGAGACGCTTCTGGAAGACCTTGGCTGCGAGGTCATCGGTCCGGTGCCCACCATCGAAAAGGCCCTCGCCGTCATGCGCGACGAACATCTGGACGGGGTTCTGCTGGACGCCAACCTCGACGGCTACAGCAGCGCTCCGGTGGCCGCGGATCTTCGAGCCCGTGGCGTGCCCTTCGTGGTCGTCACCGGCTATGGCCAGCTTGAGCTGGCCAGCCCCGCCCTGACCGATGCGCCCCGGCTTTCCAAGCCCTTCAACGACACCGAATTCGAGGCGACGCTCACAGCGGCGTTTTGCGCCGATCGCCGCGCCTCCACGACGATCGGACAGTGACATGACACACACTCGCCGCGAACTTGGGCGATCACTGCTGCGCCTCTGCGCCGCCGGGACGGGGACGGGGCTGGGCCTGTCCGCCCTGCCCGCCTGGGCCGCCGAGGGCGAAGACGCCTCACCCCTGACCAATGTGTTCATCAGCCCCGGTGGGCGACCATTCCGGGCCAAGGACGATGCGCCTTATCCCGTCGTCGACTGGTTCAAGATGGCCGACAAGAACGCCGACGGGCGGCTCGAGCGGGCGGAGTTCGTCGCCGACTCCGAGGCCTTCTTCAAATTGATCGACCGCAATGGCGACGGCGTGCTCAGCCCTGGCGAGGTGGCGTTCTACGAGCAACGCATCGCACCGGAGATATTGGGTTTTCGGGTGAATGTCAGCTCGGCGGGCGTTGTGAATCTCTCACGGCGTACTCTTTTGTGGCGCGCGCAGATGCGCCCGCCAGACGTGGCGATCAATCCGGGTGAAGATCCGGATTATTCGCCGCGCCGTTCACCGCAGGTTCTGGACGAATCGGGCGCGGGCGCTTCGCCCTTCAGCTTCTTTGACGAGCCCGAACCGTTGATGGCCGCCGACCTCAATTTCCGCGGCCTGGTCTTTAAGGCCGACTTCCTGAAGCTGGCCGATATTCACTTCACCACCCTTGATCATGAGGGCGTGGGCTTTTTGACCCTGGCGACGCTCCCCAAGACGCCCATGCAGAAGCGCTTGGAACATGAACGGCGCGGTCGCCGGCGTTGAGTCTTACGGCCGGCACCCGCGTCCGGACACATCTCGCGTCGGCATCGATACCTCAAAGACCGTGTAGCGCGTGGCCTGGCCCCCCGGCGCGAGGCGATCCAGCGGACCGAGGGCCAAGACCCTGGCGAAACATCCGCGCAGCGCCGCCGCATCGATCCGGCGCGGAAGATCGACGATGAGACCCGTGCGCGTCAGGTCGGGTGCGGGACCCAGTGCGAGACCCTGCCAACGCGCCCGTTCGCTGACCTGCAATATGGGCGCGCGGATGGCCGACTCGTCGGCGAGTTCGGCGGCGAGGCCGTAGCTGGACGTGCCCACCCACGCCGCTCCACGGCTTGCGCGCAGGGTGTCGAGCCGCGCGGCGAAGCTTGGCCAGCCGCGCACCGCCAAGGCTGGATCGGTGAAGGAATTGGGGAGTCGGGGCGACAGCGCCAGATAAGCGAGCAAAGCCGCGATAACCGCCAAGGCCCAAAGCGGGATGGCGGCGCGCAATGCGGTCCACCCCTTCCGACCGTCGGCGCCAGCGGCGGCGAACGCGGCGATGATGGCCGCGGCCGGGTAGACGGGGGCCGGCCAGTGCGCCTGGACCCGGTCGTGCAGGCTATGAAGGATCAGGTAGCCGACGAATGGCGCGCTGGTGG
>PMOM01000250.1 GCA_003161535.1 Caulobacteraceae bacterium
CCCGGCCCGGTCACCCGGTTCAGGATCGCCGCCCCCGCTCCTGGCTGCTGAAACGTCACCGCCTTGCCCCGGCCAACGTTGAAACTATTCCAGTTGATGACCGCGCGGTTGGAGCCTTGCTTGATGGCGACGCCGCCGGCGCTGGACTGGATCGTCGCCGAGCCCGCCGCGACCGAACCGCCCGAGGGCAGCGCCTGCGCCGCCGCCACCGACGCGGCCATCAGAGCGGCGACCGCGGGCAAGGTCAGGCAGCTGGTGCACAGCCAGCGCGACCGGGCGACCGGAACTGGGGAGTTCGCCGTCATCAGAACTGCACTCCCAGAACGGCCTGCACATAGTCCCGGGGCGCCAGCCCCCTGTCCGGGCTCGCGTGCCCATATTCGAGAGACACCGAGGGCGCGCTCATCCAGGGAAATCCCGAGGTATCCAGGCGCAAGCCCAGACCATAGTCAAACACCCGCCGCGGCGTGAAGGCATCCGGCGCGGCGGGGACCGCTTGGCCCGCCGAAACGAAGACGTATGGCGTGCTCGCCAGCCCCAATCGGCCGAACTTTCGAATCCAGGTCCGTTCCAATTGCGCGCGTTCGGTCAGGCCGGCGTCCGACACCAGGGCGCCTTGTGAATAGCTGGAGAGGGCCGTGTGTCCGGTCAGGTCGAAGGTCTCGGAACTGGGCAACACGCGATCGAACGAGGTCTGCCCCCGGCCAGTCAACATCAGGCTCGCCCCGTACGGCAGGCTCTGAGTGGCGCCCAGGGTCACCTCCAGCTTGGTGAACCGAGGATCCGACCCGCGCGAGGTGGGAGATGCGGCGGTGGCGTGACCGCGCGCGCCAAACCAGGTGACGCCCTCCGATAGGACGCCTTCCGCATGCAGGCCCGTCGAAGTCGATTGCAGCGCCCCGTCCCAGGTGAGCGCGCCGCGCAGGACGGTCAGCCGATCGTGCGACAAGACCACGCCGAACACCGGCAGCGTGTTCAGTTCATCGACCACTTCGGTTGTTATCCTGCCGGTGGTGGACCCCGGCTTCCCCAGCGGCACGGGAATGGTCACGTTCAAGGTCCCGCGGTACAGGCGGTCGTGGCTGGCCAGCAGCGGGTTGGTCGGCACCGGATGGGTATCGGAGAAGGTGAACTCGGGATTGACCTGCAGGCCCCAGCTGGTCAGGGGCACGATCACCCCGCCGCCAATGATCCGCCGCGGCGCGTTGGCGGCGAAATCGGTGTCCACGCGCGTTCCACCGGAGAGGAAGACATAGGCTTGTTCGCCATGCCCCGTGGGCGAGTTGACCTGAGCGGTCAGGCTCAGGCCCCAGTGATTGAAGGCTGGGCCCAAGGTGTTGTCGGCGCTGATGTCGCCGTCGAATTCCGAGTAGCGGCCGTCCAGGATCAGCCGCGCGCCGCCCGGCGTATCGCCTCGCGCCAGCGTGCTGCGCAAGTGCGCTCCGAACACCGCCCCCGCCCGCGCCAGCTTTGCCTGCAGGAGGTCGGCCTTTAGCCTATGCCTGCCCACCAGGCTGGCGAGAGTGGCGTGGATCGGCCGGCGCACCCGCCGGGGCACCGCGGCGTCGTCGATCTGCTCGATGAAGCCATCGATGACCACCACATGGAACTGGCCGCCATCGAGGATGGATTGCCGGGGCACGGCCACCCGGGCCAAGAGATAGCCCGCATTGGTGTAGGCGCGCTCGAGCGCCGCGGCGGCCGTGTACAGGTCGGCCACCGAAGCGCGCCGCCCTTCGAGGGGTCCGAAAATCCGCCGCGCGGCTCTAGACATATCCGCGAAGCCGCCCTCCACCACGACGGTGGCGACGGTGACGTGCAGGGCGGCCGATCCCTTGGGTGCCTGAGCCGGGACGCCGGAAGGAAGTTCCGCGGCGGGCGGCGGAGCGGGAGGCGGAGCGATTGGCGACGGTCGCAGAGAGCGCGGCGTGACCTGGCTGGCGCTCGCTTGAGCGGCGACGGATCCCGCGCTCGATAGGCAGGCGAACAAAGATATCGATCCGGCCAGACTCGATGCGAACGCCACGCGGCTTCTTGCGAAGGGCGCCATCTAGCCGGCGCCCCGAAGCACAAACTCACACAAGACGACGTCCCCACCTCCATGAGCCCCGAACCTGGATTGGGGACGGCTCATGGCGCCACGAAGCGGCATACCATAATTATGCCCGCAATTGTGGCGCGGAGGTCAAATTTTCGCCCCGAGTCTACTCCGCGGCGATCAGTCGCGCGCCCGGGACGTTGGCCCGGCGGCTGCGATAGTTGGCGATGCGGGCCTCGATCTCGGGGCGGAAGTGGCGGAAGAGTCCCTGGATCGGCCAGGCGGCGGCGTCGCCCAGGCCGCAGATGGTGTGGCCTTCCACCTGGCTGGCGACGTCGAGGAGCATGTCGATCTCCTTGGGGTCCGCCTCGCCGGTGACCATGCGTTCCATGACCCGCCACATCCAGCCGGTGCCCTCGCGGCACGGCGTGCACTGGCCGCANNCTCTCGTGCTTGTAGAAATAGGAAAGCCTGGCGATGGCCGCGACGATGTCGCAGCTCTTGTCCATGACGATCATCGCCGCGGTGCCGAGACCCGACTTGCGCGCCGCGAGGTCATCAAAGTCCATCAAGGCGACCTCGGCCTCCTCGGCCGGAATCAGCCGCACCGACGAGCCGCCCGGGATGATGGCCTTCAGATTTCCCCATCCGCCGCGCACGCCGCCGAAGTGCTCATCGATGAGCTGGCGCATGGGGATGGACATCACCTCTTCCACCACGCAGGGCTTTTCGATGTGTCCCGACGCGCTCATCAGCTTGGTGCCCTCGTTCTTGGGCCGGCCGAAGCTGGCGAACCAGTCGGCGCCCCGGCGTAGGATTTCCGGAGCCACGGCAATTGATTCGACGTTGTTCACGGTGGTGGGACAGCCATAGACGCCGGCGCCGGCGGGGAACGGGGGCTTGAGGCGCGGCTGGCCCTTCTTGCCCTCAAGACTTTCGAGCAACGCCATTTCGTCGCCGCAGATATAGGCGCCGCCGCCGTGGGTAAGGCGGATGTCGCAGTCCCAGCCGTGGATGTTCTTGGCCCCGATCAGCTTGGCGGCGCGCGCCTCGATGAGGGCGGCTTCCAGATGCTCGCGCTCCTCGACATATTCGCCGCGGATATAGATGAAGCAGTCGTGAGCGCGGATGGCGTAGGACGCGACCAGGCAGCCTTCGATCAGGCGGTGCGGATCGCCGCGCATGATCTCGCGGTCCTTGCAGGTGCCGGGCTCGGATTCGTCGGCGTTGATCACCAGATAGTGCGGCCGCTCACTTTCCTGCTTGGGCATGAAGGTCCACTTGAGCCCCGTGGAAAAGCCCGCGCCGCCCCGGCCGCGCAGACCCGAGGCCTTGATCTGGTCGCAGATCCACTCGGGGGTCTGGCCAAGCATGTCCGCCGTGCCGTTCCACACGCCGCGCGCCCTGGCCCCCTCCAGCCGCCAGTCGTGCAGGCCGTAGAGGTTGGTGAAGATACGGTCCTTGTCCTGAAGAATGCCGACCATGATCTCAGCCGCTCTCGTCTTTGGCGCGCGCCCGCGCCTGGGCGATGTTCTTGAGAATGGACCATGCGAAAAATCCCCAGCCCAGGACGATCACGCCCACGCCCACCGGCGCCATCCAGGTTGGAATTCCGACGCGCCGAGCGGCGGCGACCATGACCAGTACGCCGATCAGGCAGGCGACGACGCCGGCGTTCTTCGCCTCTCTCGGCGTCATGCCGCCGTCTCCTTGACCGCCGCCCCCGGCAGGGCCTTGATCGGCTTGGCGCGCGAACCGTCGTAGAGGGCCGGATCGGTCAGGGTGAGCGGGCCACACTCCGGCGCGCAGCCTTGCCGGCCGATGGCCGAGCCGGGCTTGGGGGTCTTGCCAGCGGCGAACTGGTCGAGAATGGCGCTCAGAGATTCGGGGCTGAGGTCCTCGTAGTAGTCGTCGTTGATGGCCGCCATGGGGGCGTTGACGCAGGCGCCCATGCACTCGACCTCTTCCCAGGAAAAGCGCCCGTCCGCCGAGACGTGGTCGCGCGGACCGATCTTGGCTTCCAGCAACGCCTTCAGGTCATTGGCCCCGCGTAGCATGCAAGGGGTGGTGCCGCAGAGGCCGACGTGGGCGCATGTCCCCACCGGGGCGAGCTGGAACATGGTGTAGAAGGTGACGTTCTCCAGCACCCGGATCACCGGCATGGAGAGCATCTGCGCGACCACGCGCAAGGCCGGCTCGGGCACCCAGCCTTCCTGCTTCTGCACCAGCCACAAAAGCGCGATCACCGCCGATTGCTGGCGGCCCGGCGGGAACCTGGCGATCCATTCCTTCGCTTGTTTCAGCGATTTCGGGCTGAAGGCGAAAGTCGCGGGTTGGACCTTGGCCAGGCGGCGGACACTCACCGATCGATCTCGCCAAACACGATGTCCAGGGAGCCGAGGATGGCGGAAACATCGGCCAGCATGTGGCCGCGGTTCATCCAGTCCATGGCCGCCAGGTGCGGGAAGCCAGGGGCGCGGATCTTGCAGCGGTAGGGCGTGTTGGTGCCGTCGGCCACCAGATAGACCCCGAACTCCCCCTTGGGGGCCTCGACGGCGGCGTAGACCTCGCCCTGCGGCACGTGGAACCCCTCGCTGTAGAGCTTGAAGTGATGGATCAGCGCTTCCATCGACTGCTTCATCTCGGCGCGGCGCGGCGGAGCGACCTTGTGATCGTCGGCGAGCACCAGGCCGGGGGTCTTGCGAAGCCGCTCGATGCATTGATGGATGATCTTCGTCGACTGGCGCATCTCTTCGAGCCGGCACAGATAGCGATCGTAGCAGTCGCCGTGGACGCCGAGCGGCACCTCAAACTCGAACTCGCCGTAGCACTCATAGGGCTGGTTGCGCCGAAGGTCCCACGCCACCCCGGATCCCCGCAGCATCGGGCCGGTAAAGCCCCAGGCGAGCGCCTGATCCTTGGTCACCACGCCGATGTCGACGTTGCGTTGCTTGAATATGCGGTTACCGGTGATCAGGCCCTCGATGTCGTCGAGAACTTTCGGGAAGGCGGTCGCCCAGGCATCGATGTCTTCGATGAGCGCTTCGGGCAGATCCTGGCGCACCCCGCCGGGCCGAAAATAGTTGGCGTGCATGCGCGCGCCCGATGCGCGCTCATAGAACACCATCAGCTTTTCGCGTTCCTCGAAGCCCCACAGGATCGGGGTCATGGCGCCGATGTCCATGGCCTGGGTGGTAACGTTCATCAGATGGCTCAGCAGACGACCGATCTCGCAGTAGAGCACCCGGATGAGCTGCCCTCGGCGCGGAACCTCCAGCTCGATCATCCGCTCGATGGCCAACACGAAGGCATGTTCCTGGTTCATCGGCGCGACGTAATCCAGGCGATCGAAATAGGGGGTGTTCTGGGTATAAGGCCGCGCCTCGATCAGCTTCTCGGTGCCCCGATGCAGCAGGCCGATGTGCGGGTCGACGCGCTCCACCAGTTCTCCGTCGAGTTCCAGGATCAGGCGCAAAACCCCGTGCGCGGCGGGATGTTGCGGTCCGAAGTTGATGTTGAATTTGCGCACCGGCGTTTCGGCGCTTGGCGCGGTTTCGCCAAAGACATCGTCCGCGTCGGCCGGAGCGTTGTCGCCGGTCATGCGTCCCCCTTGGCCTTTTCATCGCCAGGGAGTTCGTAAGGGTAACCCTGTCCGGGTTTGACGTAGTCGGCCCCTTCCCAGGGCGACAGGAAGTCCCAGCTGCGGAACTCCACCGTTTTCACCGGCTCATAGACCACCCGCTTGAGGTCGTCGTCGTAGCGGACCTCCACATAGCCGGTCATCGGGAAATCCTTGCGCAGGGGATGCCCGTGAAAGCCGTAGTCGGTGAGCAGACGACGCAGGTCCGGGTGGCCGGAAAAGAAAACGCCGTACATGTCGAAGGCCTCGCGCTCGTACCAGTCGGCGCAGGGAAACACCCCCGTCACCGACGGCACGGGTGTGTCCTCGTCGGTCTCCACCTTCACCCGGATGCGGCGGTTCTGGGTCATGGAGAGCAGGTGGTAGACGATATCGAAGCGCAACGGCCGCTGGGGATAGTCCGCCCCGCAAAGGTCGATGAGCTGCTGGAACCGGAGCTCGGGCTGATCGCGCAGATAGGTCAGCACATCGACGATACGATGGGCCGGCGCGGTCACAGTCAGCTCGCCCCTGGCCACCGAAAAGGCGCCGATCGCGCCTGCCGAATTGGCCACCACGCGCTCGCCCAGGGCGGCAAGATCGGCATCGGATATCCGCCAGTTCATCGCCCGCTTCTCACCGCTCGATGGTGCCGGTGCGGCGGATTTTCTTCTGCA
>PMOM01000137.1 GCA_003161535.1 Caulobacteraceae bacterium
CGCCTGCTCAGCGCCTGGGGCGAAGGACTAAGCCGTCCCCGCCTCACCCATCGTCTGGATCGCGACACCTCCGGCGTACTGGCGCTTGGCAAGACTCCCAACGCCGCGGCCCGGCTTTCCGGCGCTTTCGCGAGGCGGCGGGCGCAGAAGACCTACTGGGCGATCGTCGAGGGCAATCCGCGCCCGGTGGATGGGGTGATCGACCTGCCCCTGGCCAAGATCGGCGTCGATGACCGCGAGCGGATGATCCCGGTCGATGCCAAGGACCCCGGCGGCAAGCTGGCGGTGACTCAGTTCGTCACGGTCTCGCGGGCCGGCCCACGCGCCGCCTGGCTGGCGCTGCGCCCGCTTACCGGCCGCACCCATCAGTTGCGCGCCCATCTGCTGGCGCTCGGCCACCCGATTTTGGGCGATCCCAAGTACAACACCCCCGCCTCGATCGCGACGTCCGGACCGCTCAAGCTGCAGCTCCATGCTCGGCGACTGACGTTGCCGCACCCTTCCGGAGGCCTGATCGATATCGAGGCGCCCCTCAGCGCGGAAATGAAGGCCGGTTTCGCGCGCTTTGGATTCGATGCCCAAGAGGCGCGGGACGATCCGTTCGCGCGCCCAAAAAGAGTCTAAGGCCGGTCCTCAAGTCTGCCACTCCCGCGGAAGGAATCCTCATCCATGAAGTCCCCAATCTGCGAAATGTTGGGCGTGGAGTTTCCCCTCGTGGCCTTCAGCCACTGCCGCGACGTGGTTGCGGCCGTGAGCCGGGCAGGGGGATTTGGTGTGCTGGGCGCCACCGGCCACTCGCCGGACTCGGTGCGCCGGGAGCTGAAGTGGATCGACGATCACGTCGACGGCAAGCCCTATGGCCTCGATGTCCTGATCCCGGAGAACATGGCCACCGCTGGAGAGAGCGGCGTCACCTACAAAAGTCTCAGGGCGCGCGTACCACTTCAGCACAGCGCCTTCGCCCGCGCCCTGCTGGAAAAGGCCGGGGTGATCCTGGCCGACCGGGATGTTCCGGACGATCAGCCTCAGCCATTCGATCCGATGCGCGCCATGGACGTTCTGGAGGCCGCCTTCGAACACCCCATCAAACTGATCGCCAATGCGCTTGGCGTGCCGCCGCCGGCGATGATTGACATGGGCAAGCGTCACGGCGTTCCGGTCGCCGCGCTGGTGGGAGCCAGGGAGCACGCCATCCGCCAGGTGAACGCCGGCGTCGACATTCTGGTGGTGCAGGGAACCGAAGCCGGCGGCCACTGCGGGGAGGTGACGACCCTGGTCCTGGTGCCCGAAGTCCTCCACGCCATCAAGGCGATTCGCGACGTGCCGGTGCTGGCGGCCGGAGGGATCATGAACGGCGCTCAGATGGCAGCATGCATGGCCATGGGCGCGGCCGGGGCATGGACGGGTTCGGTGTGGTTGGCCACGGTGGAATCCGAAACCAGTGAAATCTTTCGCGAAAAGATGATCGAGGCGACGTCGCGCGACGCGGTGCGTTCGAAAAGCCGCACCGGCAAGCCGGCCCGCCAGCTTCGCTCGGCGTGGACCGAAGCGTGGGAGCGCGACCCCGCGAGTCCGGGCGCCCTGCCCATGCCCATGCAGAGTTTGATCAGCGAAAACGCCCTTCGATCGGTGGATCGCGCCGCCGCCGCCGGTAATCCGCGGGCGCGAGAGATGGTGACCTATTTCGTCGGCCAGGGTGTCGGCTTGATCGACAGCGTGCGCTCGGCCGGCCAAGTGGTCCAGGACTTCAAGCGGGAGTTCATCGACGCCGTCGAACACCTCAACGACCTGATGGCGGAATGAGTCCTTAGGCCACCACGCCATCGGCGGGCGCCACGCCCGCGCTGCCGGGAAACACCTGAGTATCGAGCTTGGCTCGCTCGACGCCCATGTGGTCGCGCAGGACGCCCTTGAAGAGGCCGCGCATGTCGAGCGTCGGCGCGGTGTCACGGTTTTCGAACAGTCGGGCCTGGGCGAGGGTCGGCCAGTCGCCGACAATGCCCCCCTTCTTTAGCGCGCCGCCCAACACGAGCGCGGTGGATGCCGTTCCGTGGTCGGTGCCGGCCGTGCCATTGACCCTGGCGGTGCGGCCAAACTCGGTGGCCAGCACCACCACCGTGTTGTTCCAAGAGGGGCCCAGACCGCTGGCCAACCCGTCGAGGAAGGCATCGACATAGGCCAGGCGCAAGGCCAGTTGGCCTTGGGTGGCGCCCTGATTGGCGTGGGTGTCGAAGCCGTCGATGGAGACCGCGGCGACCTGCTTGCCGTCGGGCTGGGTCATGAAGGCCGCCAAGGTGGCTCCGAGCTTGCGCGCCTGGGGCAGTCCCTGACGCAGGACCGGCGCAAGGGTCGCGCCGCCGGCGTTGACCTGGGAATCAGTCATCGCGGCTTCAGATTGAGCCACGTCGGCGACGGCGATCTTGGCCATGGCCTGGGTCGCCATTCCGCTGGCCAGGGCTGGTCCCAGAAGCGGATCGTGGGCGTAAAGATCTCCCAGGATGCCCGGCAAGCGAGGATCGCCGCCGGCCGCGCCGCCCGGAGACCACGAGGCCGCCTCGATGGGTCCACGCAGAATCAGGGGCGCGGTGGGTCCCACCGAGATGGCCTTGACCTTGCCGGCCGGTCCCATGGCTTCCAAGGCGCGGTTGAGCCAGCCCGATGAGGTGCCGTAGACCACGGAGGCGCCGCTTTCCAAGACGTCCTGAGCCTCGAAGTGGGAGCGCTCGCGGTCAGGGGTGGCGACGGCTGGAACAATGCGCGCCTGACCCTTCACAGCCAAGGCGTGGGTCGCGCCCATGGCCGGGTGCAGGCCGAATGTGTCGTCCAGTTTCAACGCCCCGCCCACCTCTCCAAAACCCGGAATGGCGATCGCGCCGCGCAAGGCGCCATAGTTGGCGTCTCCGACCGGCGGCGACAGCGACAACCCGTCCAGGCCGCCACGGCAGACGATCACCACCAGCTTCTTCTGGGCCAGAGCGCCCTGCGAGTCGGCATAGGCCCGCGCGCCCATGAACTGCACGGTGATACCCAATCCCAGGCCGCCCCACAGGGCCTGGCGACGCGAAAGGCGCGGCGAAATGGCTTGGCAAGCGACGTCTTCGCGGGTCATCGGCGTTGGAACTCCGGGCTCATCAATAGGATGGATAGACCTTCGGGGCGCGTTTCAGCCCGGGCGATGGTCTTGGCCACCAGAGGGCTCAAGCGCGCGCCAAGGGCGTTGGCGGCGAGTTGGGCGGGATCTCGATCGCCCACCGCCTTGGCCGCGAAAGCCTCACTCCAGCCCATGCGCTTGATGACCGCGTCGGGGGCGCACCACACTTCCTTTTCCTCGGGCCAACCCTTGGGCGAGGGGGCGCTGAAAGCCTTTTGCCCCATGGCGTTCATCACCGGCGCGATGGCCGCGATATCCTGCGGCAGGACACCCGCGGCCCGCCAGCTGGAGACCAGGAACTCATAGGGAGTCTTGAACTTGGCCGCGGTGGGGTTCCAGGCCTCGGGAGAGGTGATCAGCGTCTTGGCCACGGCGCCGAGCTGGCCGTTGGTGTCCACATAGGCGCGCTGCAGGCGGGCGACCAGGGTCGGCGGCGGATCGTCGGCGACGAAGTGGCGGGCGATCTTTACCGCCAGATGATGAGCCGTGTGCGGACTGGCGGCCAAATCCTTCATCACCGCCCGCGCCTGGCCCTCGCCGCCCTCAGCGTAACGTCTTCCCATGATCGTGCGCGCGCCCGGCTCATGAGCGCGGTCGCGGAAAGTGAATCGGCCGGCGTCGGGTTCGCGGAGCCCGCTGATACTCCAGCCGGTCATCGCCCGGGCGAACTCGGTGACGTCGGCCTGACTGTAGCCGGCGTCGACGCCGACGGTGTGAAGCTCCATGATCTCGCGGGCGAGATTTTCGTTCAGACCGACGTGCTTTCCGGTCCGAGCTTGAAACTGCGCCGCGATGCTGTTTGGGCCAATCGACTGGGCCTGGTCGAGGTAGAGCAGCATCGCCGGGTGGCTGGAGGAAGCGACCAGCAGGTCCTCGAAGCGGCCGAACACATGCGGGCGAATGGCTTCCTGCTCGAAAGGCCCCACTACAGTCGCGGTGACGAGCTTGTTGGCCGAAACGGTGAAGTGATTGGCCCAGAACAGAGCCCAGCGCTCGCGGAAACCCGCATCGGTGCCGGCGGCGAGGCGGACCCTGGCCAGGAAATCGACGCCCGTGTCGTCGCGCAGCATGCGCGCGGCCATCTTCACCGGATCGGTCTTGACGTCGCCGGCCTGTTTGGCGGCCTGTCTCTCCTGTTGATATGCGCGGAACTCGTTGAAGCGCTCCGCCGCGGTGGGCGCATTGGCCTGCGGCTGTTCGGCGCCTTCGGGGCGAATCTGAGCGATCAGATAACCCTCCGGATCGTCGTGCGCCGCGGCGATTTCGCCATCCTTGGCGCCTAGACCAAGCCGGGTGACGGCGATGGCGCTCTTGAGGTCGCGATCAATGGCCACGAGCGTTTCTCCCTGCGAAGCCGAATGCAGCCTTGTCATTGAACGCCGGCGGATGGCGATTCCGTCGATCATCGCGCGCGAACGTCGAGGCGCACCCATCGCGCCCTGGCTTGACCGCATGGAGCGCTTGTCACGTCGGGCGGTGACCGCTACGCCGTGCGCTTGGTAATCAGAGGCGCCACATGCGGCATATCCTCGACGAGCTTGAAAAGCGCCGCGCCCAAGCCAAGCTCGGCGGGGGCGAGCGACGCATCGCCGCCCAGCACGCCAAGGGCAAGCT
>PMOM01000038.1 GCA_003161535.1 Caulobacteraceae bacterium
ACCGTGCGCATCGAAATGCGCGACGGCGCCCACCACTCGATCTTCGGAGCCATCGAACAGAGCGTGGCGGAGCCGTGAGCCGATCACCGTTGGGTTGGCTTGAGCTCATTCCACCGCCAGAGCGCGAGTTGTTTTGGAATCGATGCGGCCGCCCCCTCCACCACCTTCGGCGGTCCCCCTCCCCCGCTGCGCGGGGGAGGATCAAAACCCCAGCTCCGCCCTTAGTTCTTCGGCCGTGACGCCGCGGGCGCGGAGGTGGGCGAGGGTTTCGGCGGTATCGCGTTTGGCGAAGCGTCGGCCGTCCTCGCGAAGCAGCAGGCGGTGATGGCGATAAACCGGAGTCGGCAGGTCCAGCAGGGCCTGGAGCAGGCGCTGGACGTGGGCGGCNNAGATCCTTGCGCGCCAGGATGACGTCGCCGGCCAGATCGGGCCGCGCCGCGATGACGCCGTGCTCTCCGGCCGGTCCCGCGCCTTCCTCGATGAAATGGAGATCGGAGAAGCCGCCGAGAGCGCGCTCCGCCGCCGCCAGGGAGAGCCGCCAGGCGAAGGGCCGGCCCTCGTCGATCATCCGCGCCTCTTCGGCCGGATCAAGCGGACCCGGCGCCAGCGCGGAGGGCGAAGCGTGTGGCGCGCGGCCGATGTCGTCCATGACCTCCTTGCGGGTGCGAAAGCAGCGGTAGAGCAGGCCCCGGGCCTCCAGCGTGGCCAGGGCGGCGCGGTAATCGGCCAGGTGCTCCGACTGGCGGCGCACCGGGCGCTCCCAGGCAAGGCCCAGCCAGGCCAGATCGCTCAGCATGGCGGCCTCGAAGGCCGGTCGGCAGCGGGCGGCGTCGATGTCCTCCAGGCGCAGCAGGAAGCGGCCGCCGGCGTGACGGGCGGCGGCGAAGGCGGTGAGGGCGGAAAAGGCGTGGCCGCGATGGGCCGGCCCGCTGGGCGAAGGGGCGAAGCGGGTGACGAAGTCCCGATCGTTCACGCCGGTGGGATCAGGCTTTCGCCGGGGGCTTGGCGTGGCCATAGATGCCGATGTGGCCGAGCACGGCGCGGACAAAGGCTTCCTCGCCGCCGAGCGCCTTTTTCAGGGGTTCGAATTCCTTGAAGCCGGCCATTTCGGCGACGCCGTGGGCGGCGCACCAGGAGGCGATGGTGGCCAGCTCCATCTCGCGCGCGTCGTTGGGATCGGCGCCGGCGGCGACGATGGCCTCGGCGACGTGGCGCCAGCCGCTGTCGGCCTCCTTGGCCTTGTCGGGCATGGTCCCCCGGTCGCAGGCCGAGCGATACATGATGCGATAGACGGCCGGGTTCTGGCGGGCGAAGCAGACATAGGCCACGCCGATCTCGTTGATGGCGCCGCGCGCGTTGGGGGAAGCGGCGCGGGCCTTGCCGATGGCGTGCCCAAGCTCCTTCCAGCCTTCCTGGGCGACGGCGTCGAGCAGTTCTCCCTTGTCCTTGAAGTGGTGGTAGGGCGCCGCCGGACTGACCCCGGCCTCGCGGGCCACGGCGCGCAGGGACAGAGCCTCAGGACCCTGTGTCTCTAGAATCCGCCGCCCGGCCAGCACCAGGGCGCGGGAAAGATCACCGTGGTGATAGGGGCGCGGGGCCGGCTCGGGCGGGGGAATTTCCCGCCGGCGGGGGGAGGGTGCGAGCGCGCTTGCAGTTTCTCTCATGACGACCACCGTAAAATTATATCCTAGCGATGTAAAGATGATGTTGACATCGTTCAGATAGGTGCTATCTAAGCGTTGTCCAGATAGGACAGCCTCCGAGCCCCCGGAGGATCAACGCAAAAGGATAGCTTGTCATGTCACCCACCTTCACCTCCGCCTTCGGACGCCTCTTCGACCGCTCCATCGCCATCTACCTGGTCGGCCTGGGCGTCGTCCTGGCCGGCGCCACGTCCCTCGTCGGCGCCTAGGCCTTGCCTTACCTGAACGTCGCCGCCAAGCCAAAGCCTTGAGAGGGGCGCAACCTCGCCCCTCTCAAACGCTCCGCGCCCAATCGGCGAAAAAACGTGACTTTTGGGCCACCGCGCCGCGCCCACCCGCCCCTCGCCAAGCCCTCGAGGCTTGCCCGTCATCAAGATGTCGCCCAAAGGTCTCCTTAAGCACCGCCAGGACCGCGATCGGACAGCCGATTCGCCCTAGGCGGCAGAAGGAGGCCAGGTCTTCAGTTCAGCGTCCCCGAACCCTTCCCGGAACGTGAGACTCCCCAGCGGAG
Organism: Caulobacteraceae bacterium; assembly: GCA_003161535.1. Taxonomy (GTDB): domain Bacteria; phylum Pseudomonadota; class Alphaproteobacteria; order Caulobacterales; family Caulobacteraceae; genus Acaudatibacter. The sequence continues at coordinate 2,215 of PMOM01000038.1, forward strand.
AGCGCCATGCAGGTGCTTAGCCGTCCGCCCTCCGGCGCGCCGGCGCTGGTGCTGAACGCCGACTATCGGCCGCTCTCCTATTACCCCTTGAGCCTGTGGTCCTGGCAGGAAACCATCAAGGCGGTGTTCCTCGAACGCGTCGATGTGGTCTCCACCTATGACACCGTGGTGCATTCGCCGTCCTTCGAGATGCGGCTGCCCAGCGTGGTTTCCCTAAAGAGCTACATCGCCCAGGACCGGCCGCCGGCCTTCACGCGCTTCAACCTCTTCCTGCGCGACGCCTTCGCCTGCCAGTACTGCGGCCGGGGCGAGGACCTGACCTTCGACCACTTGACCCCCAGGTCGCGCGGCGGACGCACGACGTGGGAGAACATCGTCACCGCCTGCGCCCGCTGCAACCTCGCCAAGGGCGGGCGCACGCCGCGCGAAGCGGCCATGCGGCCCCTGCGCACCCCGCGCCGGCCGACCATGTACGAACTGCAGCACCACGGCCGCCGCTTCCCGCCGGGCCACCTGCACGAGAGCTGGCTCGATTATCTCTACTGGGATATCGAACTGGAGGCGTGAGCGCGCGCGTGGCCGGGGGGGTTGAGATGTTGAGACGTTGGGCTTTTCTGATCTGCGCCCTTGGTATCCTGGCGGCGCCAGCCGCGAGCGCCCAACTCGCGCCCAGCCTGAACGCACACGAAGGCGATTTCGTCATCCGCGACTTCCACTTCGCCTCGGGCGAGAGCCTGCCGGAGGTTCGGCTGCACTACATGACCCTGGGAACCCCCGCCCGCGACGCTTCGGGAGCGGTGACCAACGCAGTGCTGATCCTGCACGGCACCGGCGGGTCGGGCGGCCAGTTCCTGAGGCCGCAGTTCGCCGGCGAGCTCTTCGGACCCGGCCAGCTTCTGGATACGGCGAAATATTTCATCATCCTTCCCGACGACATCGGCCACGGCAAATCCTCCAAGCCCAGCGACGGCATGCGCATGCGCTTCCCGCACTACGATTACGCCGACATGGTCGAGGCCGAGCACGCCCTGGTCACCCGGGGCCTGGGCGTGGCGCGCCTGCGCCTGGTGATGGGGACCTCCATGGGCTGCATGCACGCCTTCATGTGGGGGGAGACATGGCCGGACACGGCGCGGGCCCTGATGCCGCTGGCCTGCCTGCCGGTGGCCATCGCCGGGCGCAACCGGCTGTGGCGGCGGATGATCATCGACGACATCACCCAGGACCCGGCATGGCGCAACGGCGACTATGCCAGCGAGCCCCTGGCGGGCCTGAGGGGCGCGGAGGCCATCTTGGCTATCGCCGGCAGCGCGCCGCAGCAGATGCAGAAGGCCCTTCCGACGCCCGCCAGCGTGGACGCCTATCTCGCCAAATCCACCGCCGCGAGCCTGGCGGGAGTGGATGCCAATGATCTGATCTATCAGGTGGATTCCTCGCGCGACTATGATCCCTCGGCGCGGCTGGAGACGATCACCGCGCCGATGATGTGGGTCAATTCCGCCGACGACTTCATCAA
>PMOM01000156.1:0-6206 GCA_003161535.1 Caulobacteraceae bacterium
GTGATGGTGGCGCATTTGACGCCGACGCCCACCCGCTTGATGGCGTGAGCCGCCTCGATGGTGACCTTGTCGTCGGTCTCATCGCGGTGCTCCATGCCCAGGTCGTAGTAGTCCAGCTCGATGTCGAGGAATGGCGCGATCAGCTTGTCCTTGATCATCCNNGGGGTTGGCGACCTTGATCTTGTCCATGAAGGGTTCGTTTAGCTCTTGGGGGCTAGGCGCGCCGACGCGGAGAGCGGACGCGATAAATTGACCTTGGCGGGGGCTATAGAGGCTTCCGCCGCGAGGGGGAAGGCGAGGGTCGTCCTAGTGGAAGGCGGCGACGATCAGACGCGCGGAATCGGCGAACAGGGCGTCGCGCTGCGCCTGCGTGGCCGTCGAGCCGGCCAGGAAGGCGGCGACTGCGACGCGGTGGCCGCCGGCCAGGGTGACGATGCCGATATCGCCGACGGCGGCGGTAAAGCCCAGATCCGTGCTCGACGCGCCGGTCTTGTGGGCGAGGCTCGCGCCATGCGGCAGGCCAGCCTTCAGCCGGTCCAGGCCGGTCGCATTGGCCGTCATCAGGCGCAAGAGCAGGCTGGTGGACGCCGGTGAGATCAGTTCGTCGCCGGCCAGCTTGTCGAGGAAATTGAGCGCCGCTGGAGCGGTGGTCGTGTCGCGCGGATCGGCCAGGAAGGCGTTCATGGCCGCCTCGCGCGCCGGGGCCGCAACGGTGTCGCGGGCGGCGAGGAAGGCGGCCTCGTCCTTCCAGGCGGGGCGGAAACTTTCCATGCCGGCGATGTCCGCACCCAGCTCGCGCTCGTAGCGATCGATGCGCATGTCATTGATGTTCTTGCCGCGCAACCAGGCGGTCACCGCGCCGGGGCCGCCGATGCGGTTCATGATCACGTCGGCGGCGGTGCTGTCGCCCTTCTGGACGGCCAGGGCGATCAGATCGATGGCCGGGATGTCCATGGCGTGATTGTTCGGCGGCGTTGGCCAGGCCTGGTTGATGGCGCTGGGCGGCGGCGAAAGATCAAGTTCGGTGACGTGGATGCGCTCGCCCAGCGTCAGGCGTCCGGCGTCGACCTCGGCCAGGGCGGCGGCCGCCAGGGGGGCCATGAAGACGCTCTGCAGGGGAAAGCGCCGATCGTTGTCGGCGCACCACACCAGGTCGTCGCGCATGGAAAGCACGCCAAGATTGAAGATTCCCGGCAGGGCGCGCGCGGCGATGGCCGGAAAGCCCCGCGTCAGGCGCTCCAGGTCGATGCCGCCATTGGGGGTGGCCTGATTGACCTTGCCGTGACAGGCGCCGAGCGCGGCGCCCAGGGCGGTTACGAGGGTGCGGCGAGTTTGATCCATCGGGTCTTTTCACGTTTCGGCGGCCATGGCGGGCGATAAACCGTTCCGCCGACTAGGGCGATAGTCCTTGGCGGGGTATGACAAGACGATGAACGCGCCGGCGCCCTGCGTGATCCTCAATGAGCCCCAGTTGGCTGAAAACATCGGCGCGGTGGCCCGGGTGATGGCCAATTTCGGTCTGGCCGACCTGCGCCTGGTGCGCCCGCGCGACGGCTGGCCGCAGCCGCGGGCCTGGGCCAATGCTTCGGGCGCCGACTGGCCGCTGGACGGTGCGAGGATCTGCCGGACCCTGGCCGAAGCGATCGGCGACCTCAATCTGGTGCTGGCGACCACGGCGAGGCCCAGGGAGGCGAGCTTGCCGGTGCTGACCCCGCGCGAGGCGGCGGCGCGGCTGCGAGCGGGCGCTGATCAGGGGTGGGCCAGCGGCTTGCTGTTCGGCGGCGAGCGGGCGGGTCTGGAGGCCGATGACGTGGCTCTCTGCCAGGCGATCATCACCGTTCCGGTCGATCCCAGGTTCCATTCCCTCAACCTCGCCCAGGCGGTGGCCGTCTGCGCCTATGAATGGCGCGTGGCCCATGCCCCGGGCGCGCCTGAAGCCTTCGGCGAGGCGACGGCGCCGGCTGGCCAGGCGGCCGTGTTGGGCTTCTACGAACAGCTGGAAGGCGAGCTGGACGCCGGCGGCTTCTTTCATCCGCCCGAAAAGCGCGCCTCCATGGTGCGCAACCTGCGCATCGCCTTTGGCCGCTCGGGTCTTACTGATCAGGAGGTGCGCACCCTGCGCGGCGTGGTGACGGCGCTCGCCAAAGGGCGGGGAAGGGTGCTGGCCAAGCTGGCGGCGGCCAAGGCCAAGGGCGGCGCGGCTAAGCCCAGGCCCTGACATGGGCCTCGATGGGCGCCACCCGATCGGCCACGGGCGCCGCTGGAATCCTTACGCACGCATAGCCGAGCGCCTTGTAGGTGCTCGCGTGGACCTTTTCGAAGGCCAGGGAGTCCTCGAAACTGATGCGCCGGGCGGCCGTGGGCTCGACGAANNCCTCCCGCGCCAGCGAGGGCGGAACGGGATAGCCTAGGAAGACGCTCAGGGCCTGGGTGCAGATGGGCGATCGATCGAAGAACTGTAGGCCCGAAGTCGAGGCGGGGGCGGTCGTCTGGCGCTCGATCTGCAGCGCCGTGATCGCCTCGATGAAGGCCGGATCGGTGTGCGGCTCCAGGTTGCCTCGCGCGTGCTCGATGGCGATGATGTCCGTCGCCGCTTCTTCGACGACGACGTGGCCCGCCGCCGCCAGGGCGCGGATGATGGAGGTCTTCCCGGCGCCCGGCGCGCCGGTGAGAATGTAGCGTTTCATGAGGCCTCGAGTGGTGTCTTGGGAAGGCGATTCTTGACATCGGGCGGCCCTGGACCGATAAGCCGCCCCTCCCGCCGCCGGCTCGCCGCGTGGCGGGATTGCTTATGACGGGTGATGCGTGGCCGCCGTTGAGATTGCTCTTCCACCTGCGGAAAGAGCCGGACCGTGTCGACGATGAAAGAGACCTAGCATGTCGAAGCGTCATTCGGCCAAGTACAAACTTGACCGGCGCATGGGCGAAAACATCTGGGGCCGGCCCAAATCCCCCGTCAATTCACGCTCTTACGGCCCCGGCCAGCACGGCCAGAGGCGCAAGAACAAGGTTTCCGATTTCGGCCTGCAGCTGCGCGCCAAGCAGAAGCTGAAAGGCTATTACGGCAATCTCACCGAAAAGCAGTTTTCCCTGACCTACAAGGAAGCCGCGCGGCGCAAGGGCAGCAGCTCGGAGAACCTCATCGGCCTTCTGGAATCACGCCTGGACGCCATCGTCTATCGCGCCAAGTTCACGCCCACGGTGTTCGCCGCCCGCCAGTTCGTCAATCACGGTCACGTGCAGGTGAACGGCAAGCGGGTGAACATCGCCTCCTACAAGGTCAAGGTCGGCGATATCGTCCAGGTCCGCGAGCGCTCGCGCAACATGGCCCTGGTGCTGGAAGCCCTGCAGCTGGCCGAGCGGGATGTGCCCGACTACATCGAGGTCGATGCCAAGGCGATGACCGCCAAGTCCATCCGCACCCCGTCGCTGGCCGACGTTCCCTATCCGGTGAAGATGGAACCCAACCTGGTGGTGGAATTCTACGCCTCCTAAGGGATTAAAGGGGCGGCAGCGAGAGCGCTCACGCGAGCAATCGCCAGATCAGGACGCCGATGCCGGCGACGGTGGGATAGCCGGTCAGGGCCATGCCGAAGCTGCGCGCCGGCGCGCCGTGGCGATAGCCGATGGCAAAGGCGATGCGGCCAAGTCCGAAGGCGGCCGACAGCATCAGGGGCAGGGCGAGCATCCTGGCCGGCAACAGGAGCGCCAGACCCGTATAGACGGGAATCGCCAGGCTGGCCTGCTCAAGGGTGTTGGCGAGGATGGCGCGCGGGATGCGTATGGCCGCGCTTTCCTGGGTCAGGCCCGCGCCGGCGATATCCTGGGCCGAGCGGCCGCGGATATTGGCCACCCAGCCGATCGAAAGCGCCAGGGCGACGATGGGCGACAGCCAGGCGGTCACCGCGAGTGTCAGGCGTTGGGCGAGGGTCGCGGCCAGAGGCGCGGCGGCTGGAAGGCCCGGGGCGCCTCCCATGCCGTAGGCGATCAGGGCGGTGGTGACGATGAGCGCGCAACCGGCGCCGATGGCGACGCCCCTTTGGCTCGGCGTCATGGGGAGGATTCAGCCAGGGAGGAGTTTCTGCTCGGCCAGCAGCGTCTTCAGCTCGCCCGACTGGAACATTTCGCGGACAATGTCGCAGCCGCCGACGAATTCGCCCTTCACGTAGAGCTGGGGAATGGTCGGCCAGTCGGAAAAGCTCTTGATGCCCTGGCGCAGAGGCTCGCTCTGCAGGACATTGACGCCGGCGAAGTCGACGCCCAGGTGATCGAGAATCTGCACGACGATGGCGGAAAAGCCGCAGCCGGGCTGCTCGGGAACTCCCTTCATGAAGAGAACCACGGGATTGTCCGCCACGGTCCTGGCGATGAAATCCTGAGCGGCGGCGGGGGCGTCGAGGGTGTCGGTCATGGGGCTAGAGCTAGGGAGCGCCGCAGCGCGGGTCAAGGCGGGGTCGATGTCTCCAGGGCCAGGGCATGCAGCTCGCCGCCCATCTTTCCCTTCAGGGCCGCGTAGACGAGCTGGTGGGCGCGCACCCGCGAGAGGCCGGAAAACTGGCTAGAAACAATGCGGGCCCGGTAGTGATCGCCGTCGCCGGCCAGATCCTCGATGGTGATCGTCGCATCGGGGAAGGCCTCGCGCAGATGGGCTTCGAGATCGGCGGCGGGCATGGGCATGGGCGGGCGTTTCCTTAAGCGAGCGGGGCGGGCGGCGCCTCGCCCATGAGCGTCGGCAGCCAGGCCTCGTGGGTCTCGCGCAGGCGGGCCAGCGGGATGGAAAATAGATCGGTCGAGGCGAAGGCGTCGCCGCCGGCCACGCCGACCGCCGCCACATTGAGGCGGGCCGCCAGCGCCTTGGCGATGATCGCCGTGGGCTCGGCGGTGGCGATCAGATAGCGGCCCTGGTCTTCGCCAAACAGGAAGACATGGGCGTGGGCGCGGCTGGTGGCGTCCAGGGTCAGCCCAAGGCCCGAGGCTAGCGCCATCTCGGCGGCCGCGACGATGAGGCCGCCATCCGAAAGGTCATGCACCGTGCGCGCCTCGCCCGCCGCGATCAGGCCGCGCACGAAGTCGCCGGCGCGGCGTTCGAGGTCGAGGTCCACCGGCGGCGGGGCGCCGTCCTGGCGGCCCAGGCATTCACGCAGATAGAGGCTCGATCCCAGCTCGCCGTGGCTCACGCCGATCAGCAGCAGGGTGTCGCCCTGGCGCATGGAAGCGAAGTCGGCGCGCTTGGCGTAGTCGTCGAGCAGGCCCACGGCGCCTACCGTGGGGGTGGGAGGAATGGCGACGCCATCGGTCTCGTTGTAGAGCGAGACATTGCCGCTGACGACGGGGAAGTCGAGCGCCCGGCAGGCCTGGGCCATGCCGTCGATGGCGCGCACGATCTGGCCCATGATCGCCGGCCGCTCGGGATTGCCGAAATTGAGATTGTCGGTGATGGCCAGGGGCGCCGCGCCGACGGCGCAAAGGTTTCGCCAAGCCTCGGCCACGGCTTGCTTGCCGCCCTCGCAAGGGTCGGCCAGGACATAGCGCGGCGTGCAGTCGCTGGTCAGTGCCAGGGCCTTGCGCGAGGCGTGGATGCGCACGACGCCGGCGTCGGCGCCGGTGGCCGGATCGGCGAGGGTGTCGGCCATCACATGGCGATCGTACTGTTCCCAGATCCAGCGCTTGGAGGCTACGTCGGGTGAGCCGATCAGCTTGAGGATCGCGGCCTGCCAATCGGTGGGCGCGGGGACGGTGGCCGGATCGAGGCGCGGTTGGAGGGCGGGTTCCGTCCACGGGCGATCATAGAGCGGCGCATCGTCGGCCAGGGGCCCAAGCGGCAAATCGCAGACCACGGCGCCGCCGTGGCGCAGGACGATATGGCCGGTGTCGGTGGTCCGACCGATGACGGCGGCGTCCAGGCCCCACTTTTCGAAGATGCGGCGGGCCTCGTCCTCGCGCCCGACTTTCAGGATGGCGAGCATGCGCTCCTGACTTTCAGAAAGCATCATCTCATAGGCGGTCATGGCCTCTTCGCGCTGGGGTACGAGGTCGAGGTCCAGATCGATGCCGACGCCGCCCTTGCCGGCCATCTCGACGCTGGAGGAGGTGAGACCGGCGGCGCCCATGTCCTGAATCGCCGCCACCGCGCCGGTGGCCATCAGCTCGAGGGTGGCCTCGATGAGCAGTTTCTCGGCGAAGGGATCGCCCACCTGCACGGTGGG
>PMOM01000156.1:6228-6416 GCA_003161535.1 Caulobacteraceae bacterium
ACCAGGATGTTGCCGTTGTAGCCGGCATGGAAATTGGTCTCGCCGCCCAACGTTGGCACGCCCACGCAGTTGCCGTAGCCACCGATGCCGGCCACGACTCCGGTGACCAGGCGCTTGGTCGCAGGGTGGTCCGGATCGCCAAATCGCAAGGCGTTGAGCAGGGCGATGGGCCGCGCCCCCATGGTGAA
>PMOM01000240.1 GCA_003161535.1 Caulobacteraceae bacterium
GCGTCGTCGAGCTCCTGTTGCGCCCCGCTCAGGATCCGGGCTGCGGCGCGCATCTCCACCACCCGCTGAAACTCCTCCTCGGCGCGCTCGAACGAGGCGCGCAGGGAGTTGGCGGCGTCGGCGGCGTCGCCATGGCGGGCTTGGGACTCCTGGAAGGACTCCTGGGCCTTGGCAAGCCCCTGCTGCTTGGCGCGCACGTCCTCATCGCGCCGGACCATGGCCCCGGTTATATCTCCCGGCCTGGCGTCCCCCGCCCGCACGACCAGGGCCTCGATCGTCTGCACCAGCCGCGCCCAACCCCGGTGCGGTTCGCGCCCGGTCCAGCCATCCAGGGGCAGGCCGTTGACCCGATCAAAAGGAAAGGGCGGCTGCGGCGCGCCGGCCAGTACATTGACCAGCTTGTCGGCGCTGAGCCCAAGGCGGGCTTCGTCGCGGACGTTCTTGCTATTGGTCGAATTGGGCGTCCAAAGAACAACGACCGCGGCCAGCCCATTGATCTGGCGCTCCAGCTCGTCCTGCCAGTCGACTCCGGGCATGTCTTCGTCCCACCAGACATCGACGCCGACGGCCCGCAGGCCCCGCGTGATCTGGTCAGCGAGCGCGCGGTCGCCGCGCGAATAGGACAAGAAGACCCCGGACATTCTCGCTCATTCCGCGCCGTCGCCGAAATCGGGCGCCCCGCCACCCACTCTAGGGGAAAGACTCGTTCAGGGCCAAGCTTGGTAGGCTAAGATGGATATGCCTTGAGGCGAGCTTGAAGGGCGGGAGGCGTGGTGGCGGGCAGTCAGGACTATGCGAGCGATCCGCGCAACGATCATGTCCTGGTCTATGTGAACGGAGAGCTGGTGGCCCGCGACCAGGCTAAAGTGTCGATCTTCGACGCCGGCTTTTCCATGGGCGACGGGGTGTGGGAGGGGCTTCGTCTGCACAAGGGACGGTTGCTTTTTCTCCAGGCGCACCTTGATCGCCTGTTTGAGGGGGCGGCGGCCATCGGCCTGACCGGCTTGGATCGAGGCCGCATCGAAACGGCCTTGCGGCGCACGCTGCGGGCCAACGGCATGACCGACGGCGTCCATGTCCGGCTGATGGTGACGCGCGGCGTCAAGGCCACCGTGAATCAGGACCCGCGCAACGCGCTGGGCGGCCCGTCCGTGGTGATCACCGCCGAGTACAAGACCCGGGCCGCGGCGCCGCCGGGCGCGGGACTGCGGCTCGCCACCGCCTCCATCCGTTGCACGGGCCGGCAAATGTTCGACATGCGGCTCAATTCGCACAGCCGGCTAAATCTCATCACCGCCCTCATCGAAGCCATCGCCGCCGGGGCCGACGAGGCGTTGATGCTGGACCCGCGCGGCAAGATCTCCACCTGCAACGCCACCAACTTTTTCTTCGTCGAGGGCGGCGAGGTGTTCACCTCGACCGGCGACTATTGCTTCAACGGCATCACCCGGGGCCACATCATCTCCCTTTGCCGCGCCAACGCCATCGCCATCCGCCTGGGCGCGTTCGACCTGGATCGGGCGCACGCCGCCGACGAGGCGTTCGTCACCGGCACATTGGGCGGGGTGACGCCGGTGCGCCAGATCGACGGCCATGCCCTGGCGGCCTCGCCCGGAGCGGTGACCCTTCATCTTACCGCCCTCTATGAAGCGTTGAAGGACGCCGAGGCGGCGCGGAGCGAACCCTTGTGACTCCTCCCAAACCCGTGCGGATCGCCCTGTGGTCGGGGCCTCGAAACATTTCAACGGCGATGATGCGCGCCTTCGAGAACCGCGGCGACACGGCGGTGATCGACGAGCCCTTCTATGCGGCGTTCCTGACGGAAACCGGGATCGACCATCCCCTGCGCGACGAGGTGCTGGCGGCCCAGTCCGCCGATCGGCGAGCCGTGACGGCCGTCCTGTTGGGCCCGGTTCCGGGCGGTCGACCCATCTTTTACCAGAAGCACATGGCTCACCACATGACCGGCGCCGACGATCTGAGCTGGATGGCCCATTGCCGAAGCGCATTTCTGATCCGCTCGCCCCCCGAGGTTTTGGTCTCCTATGCCGCCAAACGCCGTCCCACGGGCTTGGAAGACATCGGCTTTGTGCGGCAGGCGGAACTGTTCGACCGCGAGGCCCAGCGCCTGGGGACGCCCCCGCCGGTCATCGAGGCGCGCGACGTGCTGGCCGACCCAAGAAGCGCGCTGACCGCTCTGTGCGCCGCCTTAGGCGTGCCGTTCGCCGAGGCCATGCTCAGCTGGCCGCCCGGGGCCCGCGTCACCGACGGTGCATGGGCGCCGGCCTGGTATGACGCCGTCGAGCGCTCAACAGGCTTCGCGCGACCGCGACCGCCGGTCTCTCTCGATGCGCTTGAGGAGCCCGTCAGAGCCCTGGCGGAGGCTGCGACGCCCTATTACGAGCGCCTTGCCAGGCACAAGCTGGCGGTCGGCGTCGTCGGCGGGAGGTGAACGTCGGTTGAACGGCGCGTGCCGAGGTGGTTCAGGAACCAAGGCGCAGGATGATCATTACTCGATCCGAGTGACCGGCGCCGTCCATGCGTGGAGCGCCGGGCCGCACCCGCCGCACGGAGATTCCCATGCGCTCGATCCAATCCGCCACTCTCGCGCTGCTTCTTGGTCTGGGACTGACCGTCGCCGCCGCCCCGAACGCCAGCCACGCTCAAGTGAGCATCGGCGTCAGCGTCGGCTACGCGCCTCCGCCGCTGCCGATCTACGAACAGCCGGCCATCCCTGGTTACGGCTATCTGTGGACGCCCGGCTATTGGGCCTGGGACGACTACGACGGCGACTATTACTGGGTGCCGGGCACCTGGGTGTTGCCGCCGCGCATCGGCTACCTGTGGACGCCCGGGTACTGGGATTTCGTCGACGGATATTATGTGTTCAACGACGGATATTGGGGTCCTGAAGTCGGTTTCTACGGCGGCATCAACTACGGCTTCGGCTACTTCGGCTACGGTTATGAAGGCGGTTACTGGCGGGGCCGAGATTTCTTCTACAACCGGTCGGTCAACAACGTCGGAAATATCAGGGGCGCCAATGTCTTCAGCCGACCGATGGTGAACAATGGCGGGTTGAGCCGGACAAGCTTCCATGGCGGGGCCGCCGGGGTCCGCATGGCTCCGACCGCCCAGCAACTGGCCGTGTCGCGCCAGCCTCGCTTGGCCGCCACGGGCGCCCAGATTCAGCACAGCCAGTTCGCGGCGCGCGATCCCAGTTTGCGGGCAGGCTTCAATCGCGGCGCGCCGCCGGTCGCCGCCACGGCGAGGCCGGGCGCGTTTCGCGGCGCCGGCGCGGTCCCCGCGGCCCGCGGCTCGGCGACCCTTGGCGGTCCGCCGGCCCAGTTTCGTCAATCGGGGCGAGTTCAGCCAGGCTTTGGCGCGCCGCCAGCGGCGCGATCTCGGCAGGGTCTCACCGGCCAGCCGAACTTGAGGGCGCAGGGCGCGTTCCGCCAAGCGCCCTTGCGTCAGGCGCAGCCCAGCTTCGCGCGCCAGGCGCCCTTCCGCGCGCCCCAGGGTGGACCGCGGACATTCAGTCCGCCGCCACGATCTTTCAGCCCGCCCCCGCGGCAGGTTTTCTCCGCTCCGCGACCACAATTCCAGGCCCACGGGCCGGCGTCCCAGCCCCGGGCGGCTCCTGCTCCGCGAGCCGCGCCGGCCGCCCGCGCCGCGCCGCAAGGACAGGCCAAGGGAAACGACAAGCGGCATCCGTAAGGTCGTGGCGAGCGGCGCCCACCGCTGAAGCCTCATCGCGCCGAGTTCCCAGCAAAGGAGCTCGTCGCCAGCGTTGTCGCTCGCCGATTGCTCGCTTACAAAGGCCTCCGGGGCGCGGTCAAAGGCGCGCCAAGGAGGATGACATGAACTACGCCACGCGTGTCTGCTGCGACGCCGACAGTCACATCATGGAAACCCTCGACTGGGTCACTAGGTTCGCCGATCCGGGCATCGCCGAGCGGCTCCCGGCTCTCGCCCTCGGCGCGGCCGGCAACGCCACCCATGAGTTCATCCGCAAGGCGCAGGCGCGCGTACAAGATCCCGAGAAGACCGCCGCGATCGACCACGACGTCATCGCCGGACCCAAAGGCTGGGCCGCTTACGGCGCCTTTGATATCGCCGAGCGCAAGCGCGCGCTGGACGATCTGGGGTTCCGCCGCCAGCTGGTGTTCTCGACCTTCGCCGGCACGCAATATCTCACCGCCAGCGACCCCGACATCCTTTACGGCGGCATCCGCGCCCACAATCGGGCGATGGCGGACTTCTGCAATCAGGACGCCAGATTGATCGGCGTGGGACAGGTGTCGCTAACCGATCCGGCGCGCGCCCTGGCGGAGGTCGAGGAAGGGTTGCGCCTGGGGATCGGCGCGTTCTGGATTCCGGCCAGCCCGGCCGGCGAGGCTTCTCCCGGCCATCCAGACATCGATCCGGTCTGGCGTGCGCTTTCGGAGGCCAAGGTCCCCTTCGTCCTGCACATCGGCGCGGGCACGCGGGTGCTACCCAAGGCCTATGAAAAGAACGGCAAGCCGCGCCCGTCGGACCTGCTGGGCGGCGGCGAAAACCTTCGGGTCAAGGACTATATGGTGCTGCCCTTCGCGCCGCAGATGTTCCTTTCCGCCATGGTCTTCGATGGCGTCCTGGAGCGCTTCCCCGAACTGCGCGGCGGAGTGATCGAGCTGGGCGCGGGGTGGGTTCCCGACTTCCTCCGACGCCTGGATATTGCCCAGCGCGCGTTCCGCAAGAGCGATCCCCAGGTCGCCGGACTGGCGCTGAAACCCTCCGAGTACATCCGGCGGCAGGTGCGCTTCACGCCCTTCCCCGGCGAAGATGTCGGCCGCATGATCCGTGACGCCGGGCCGGAGCTTTTCCTGTTTTCCAGCGATTATCCGCATCCGGAAGGCACCACTGATCCCATCGGCCGCTTTGAGCGCACCTTCGAGGGCGTCGATGAGGACGCCAAGGAGCGGTTCTACCACCGCAACTTTGAGGACATGATGGGGCCCGCGTAACCAGGCGGGAAGCCGGCGGCATGGCCATCGAGGCGGTAGTCTGGGATTTCGGCGGCGTGTTCACGACGTCGCCATTCGAGGCGTTCAACCGCTACGAGCAGCGTCGCGGGCTGCCCAGGGACTTCATCCGCACCCTCAACGCNNAACGCCACCAACCCCGACGCCAATGCCTGGGCCCTATTCGAGAGCGCGCAGATTAATGCCGCCGGCTTCGACGCGACGTTCCTTAAGGAGTCCGCGGCTCTCGGCCACGCGGTGCGGGGAGCCGACGTCCTGCCGCTGCTGTCGGGCGAGGTGCGACCGGCGATGGTCGAGGCGCTGAAGGCCTGCAAGAGGCGTTTCAAGGTCGGCTGCATCACCAACAACATGGCTCAGGGCCGCGGCCCCGGCATGGCCGCCAGCCGCCAGGGCGCGGACCGCGCCGCCGACATCATGGGCCTGTTCGACGCCGTCATCGAAAGCTCCAAGGCCGGGGTGCGGAAGCCCGATCCGAGAATCTACCAGATGATGTGCGAAGAGCTGGGCGTGGAGGCCAGCGCCTGTGTCTATCTCGACGACCTGGGGGTGAACTGCAAACCGGCCGCGCTCCTGGGCATGACGGCGATCAAGGTCGTCAGCGAAGAGCAGGCCCTCGCCGATCTGGAGCGCGTGACGGGCCTGACGTTCGCCCGGCGCCAGCCGCAGGAAGCTCCCGCGTGACGCGGCCGATTCGCATCGGCGCGGCGGCGGCGATCGCGCGACTGCGCGGATGGTCGCCGGTCGACGGGCGCGACGCCATCGCCAAGACCTTCCAATTCGCCGACTTCAACGCCGCTTTCGGTTGGATGACCCGCGTCGCCGTGGCCGCCGAGAAGCTGGACCACCACCCCGAGTGGTTCAATGTCTACAACCGAGTCGAGGTCGTGCTGGCCACCCATGACGCCGATGGGGTGACAGAGCTCGACGTGGAACTCGCCGGGATCATGGACGTGGCGGCGCGCCCCATTGACGCCACGGTGGCGGGTCATGGCGACGGCGCGCCTTCATTGAAGAAGCGATGACGCATCGCTAATTTGACGGCTCATGGGGTGGCGGCACTTAGGGAAGTCTGAATTTTCATGGCGAACATCACCCTGGTCGATGACGACGAGAATATCGTCGTCTCGGTTTCCCTGGCTCTGGAGAGTCACGGCCACACGGTAAAGGCGTTTTACGACGGAGCCTCGGGGCTGGCGGCTCTGGAGAGCGACGCGCCGGATCTGGCTATTCTGGATGTGAAGATGCCGCGCCTGGATGGCATGGAGGTGCTGCGCCGTCTGCGCCAGACCAGCAATCTGCCGGTGATCATCCTGACCTCAAAGGATGACGAGATCGATGAATTGCTCGGCTTCAATCTCGGCGCCGATGACTATATCCACAAGCCGTTCAGCCAGCGCCTGCTGATCGAACGGGTCAAAGCGGTGCTGCGTCGCGCCAGCCGCGACGAGGACGACGCCGGTGGCTCGGCCGGTGTCGATTCGGCGCATTCCAAGGCTATCAAGCGCGGTCGGCTGACCCTTGATCCGGCCCGCCATGACTGCCTGTGGGAAGACAAGCCGGTCCGCCTGACGGTGACCGAGTTCCTGCTGCTCCAGTCGCTCGCCCAGCGGCCGGGGTTCGTCAAGAGCCGCGACAACCTGATGGACGCGGCCTATGAAGATCAGGTCTATGTCGATGATCGAACCATCGACAGCCACATCAAACGCATGCGCAAGAAATTCCGGGAAGTCGATCCGGAGTTCGACGCGATCGAAACCCTGTATGGCGTCGGATACCGATACCGCGAATCCTGATCGAAAGGTGCGCCGCGGGGAGGCCGCCGCGGACCGGGCGCGGCGGGCGCGGGCGCACACCGAAGAGCCGCGCCGGGCAAGCTGGCCCCTGGTCTCGCGCCTGGGGCGCACGATCATCGCGCTTAATCTGCTGGGCCTGGCCATACTGATTGGCGGCGCCCTGATCCTCAATGAGCTGCGCCAGGGGCTGGTGAAGGCGAGCCTGGACAGCCTGACCCTGCAGGGCGAACTGATCGCCAACGTCATCGATCAGACAGCCACGGTGGGAGAGCCCGAGCCCGCGCTCGAAGCCGACACCGCCAGCGGCGTCCTACAATCGCTGTTCATTCCGCGCTCGCAGCGCGCCCGGCTGTATGACGCCAGCGGCCACCTGCTGGCCGATTCCCTGGTGGTGGCCGACCGCGTCGAGGGCAGCGCCTTGCCGCCTGCCAAGAAACCCGGCGAGAGGGAGTTTCGTCTTCACGTCGGCCCTTCGGCGGAGCGTCGGGCGCAGGCCGCGCGCATCGCCCTGGCGCGCGAAGTGGCGGGCGCCCTGAGCGGCTCGACCGTCGCCGATCTGCGCATCGACGAGGACGGAGGACGGGTGGTCTCGGTCTCCATTCCGATCCAGCATGTGCGGGCGGTTCTGGGGGTCCTGACACTCGAAGCCGGGGACGCCGAGCGCATCCTGGCAGCCGAGCGCCGGGCCTTGGTCCCGTTCATTCTCATCGCTATCGGCGCGGCCTTGCTGTCCTCGCTGCTGCTCAGTCAGCTGATCGCGGTGCCGGTGCTGCGTCTGGCCGCCGCCGCCGATCGCGTCCGCCTGTCGCGGGCGCGCGCCATCGCCCTGCCCGATCTGGCCAAGCGGGATGACGAGCTGGGAGATCTGACGCGCTCTTTGGAGTCCATGACCCACGCCCTTTCCGATCGCATGGAGGCCATTGAGCGGTTCGCCGCCGACGTGGCCCACGAGCTGCGCAATCCGATGACCTCGATCCGCTCGGCCGTGGAGACCCTCGATTTGGTCAAGAACGCCGAGCCGCGCGCGCGCCTGCTGGCCATCCTGCAGCAGGATGTCGGACGGCTGGACCGTCTGATCACCGACATCTCCAACGCCTCGCGCTTGGACGCCGAGCTGGCGCGGGATTCGCCGGCGCCGCTGGATGTCGCCCG
The DNA here is from genome assembly GCA_003161535.1 of Caulobacteraceae bacterium. Lineage (GTDB taxonomy): Bacteria > Pseudomonadota > Alphaproteobacteria > Caulobacterales > Caulobacteraceae > Acaudatibacter. Next base: position 7,970 of record PMOM01000240.1, read on the forward strand.
CCTGCTGGCCGATATCTGCGGCTTCTACCAGGCCATCGCCAAGCCGGGCGAACCGGAGATCGTCTTCGAGGAGCCGCCGCGCGCGGAAACGACGCGTATTTCGGGCCGCGAGGGGCCGCTCAGCCAGGTTTTCCGCAACCTGATCGATAATGCGCGCTCGTTTAGCCCGCCGGAAGGTCAGGTGCGAGTCACGGTCACGCACCGCAAGGATGAGATTTTCGTCTACGTGGAGGATGATGGGCCGGGGATGCCGCCGGAAAATCTGGAGACCGTGTTCGACCGTTTCTACACCTCTCGTCCCAGGGGCGCGGCCTTCGGCGGCAACTCGGGCCTGGGCCTGGCCATCGCCCGCCAAATCGTCGAGACCCACGCCGGGCGCATCTGGGCGGAGAATCGCCACGCCGGCGACAAGATCGTTGGCGCGCGCTTCATTGTCGCCCTGCCCACGGCATGATCCGCCACGCAGGTCTGGTCGCTTGGCGCTTCGGCGGATCGTGGCGCGGCGCCTTGATCGAGGGGCCCTCAGGTTCCGGCAAATCCGATCTGGCCTTGCGCGCCGTCGGTCACGGCTTTCGTCTGGCGGCCGACGACCGAACGCTGGTCTTCGCATCGCGTGGGCGCCTGTTTGGACGCGCGCCCGGAATCCTGAGCGGCTTGATGGAGGTCCGCGGCCTGGGCGTCCTGCGCGAGCCGGCCGTCGCCTTTGCCGAGATCGTCTTGGTGGTGCGCTGCGCGCCCGATCCGCGGGCGGTTTCGCGTCTGCCAGACCCGGCGGGCGAGGTCATTCTTGGGGTGTGGGTTCCGCTTGCGGAGCTGTGGCCGTTTGAACCCTCCGCGCCGATGAAATTGAGTCGGGCTGTCGAATACCTTGGAGCGCACAGCCAACAGGGCTATCAAGCGCGCTTCGCGCGGCCGGCCTTAAGGTGAAGATCGGTCGAGGCCAAGGATACCGAGGGCGTGAATCTTGCGCGGGGTTTGAGGTGCTGAGCCTAGTTCACGCGTCGCTTCTCNNCGCCGAGACGCCTGCCGTGATCGGTCTGGTGATCGTCACGCACGGGCGGCTGGCGGAGGAGTTCGTCTACGCCATGGAGCATGTGGTCGGGCCGCAGGCGGCGGTGGCCGCCATCTGCATCGGCGCCGACGACGACATGGAGCGTCGGCGGCGCGACATTCTCAAGGCCTGCCAACAGGTGGATGTCGGCCACGGCGTCATCCTGCTGACCGACATGTTCGGCGGCACCCCCTCCAATCTGGCCATTTCGGTGATGGAACAGACCAAGGCCGAGGTGATCGCCGGGCTTAATCTTCCGATGCTCATCAAACTGGCCAGCGTCCGCACCCGCGAGCCGCTGGGCGTCTGCGTCAGCCACGCGCAGGAGGCCGGCCGCAAATATATCTCCGTCGCCTCCTATGTCCTGGCCGGCGAGAAGTGACGGCCCGCGCCTTCGTCGAAATCGTCAACGAGAGGGGCCTGCACGCGAGGGCCTCGGCGAGGTTTGTCAAACTCGCCGGCGCTTTTGACGCCCACATTCACGTCACCCGGGATGATCAGACGGTTGAGGCGCTTTCGATCATGGGCCTGATGATGCTGGCGGCGGGACCCGGCTGCAGCATCGAGATCACGGCGGAGGGCCCCGACGCCGAGGCCGCGGTGGCGGCCTTGACCCATCTGGTGAGCATGAAGTTCGAGGAGGATCGCTGACCGGCGGCAAGGCGACGGGCGTCAGGCGGCGGTCTCGACGCGAGCGCGGCCTTCCTCCATCGGCCGCAGCCCAAGATCGGCCATCAGGCGGGCATCGTCATCCAGCTCGGGATTCTTGGCGGTCAGCAGCTTGCCCTCGACGAAGATCGAGTTGGCCCCGGCGAGGAAGCACAGGGTCCTGCTGCTCGCGGCTCATGTGGNNTATCCTTATATCATCATTGCGAGCGAGGGGCCGGACGTCTATAGAGCCCGGCAAACCGCGATAGGAGCTTCGCCAAAGTGGCCGACTACATCGTCAAGGACATCGCCCTGGCCCCTTGGGGCCGCAAGGAAATCGACATCGCCGAGACCGAAATGCCCGGCCTGATGGCGGTGCGCGCCGAGTTTGGCAAGGACAAGCCCCTGACCGGCGCGCGCATCGCCGGCTCGCTGCACATGACTATCCAGACGGCGGTCCTGATCGAGACCCTGCAGGCCCTGGGAGCGAAGGTTCGCTGGGCTTCGTGCAACATCTTTTCCACCCAGGACCACGCCGCCGCCGCCATCGCNNACCGGCACGCCGGTGTTCGCCGTCAAGGGCGAGAGCCTGCTGGAATACTGGGACTACGCCCACAAGATCTTCGAGTGGAGCGGTGGGGGTTATCCCAACCTCATTCTCGACGATGGCGGCGACGCCACCCTGCTGTGCGTCTTGGGACCCAAGGCCGAGCGCGATCCCACCGTCCTCGACCATCCCAACAACGAAGAGGAGGAGGCGCTCTATGCCGTGATGAAGCGCTACCTGAAGGAAAAGCCCGGCTTCTATTCGGCCATCGCCGGCGCCATCAAGGGCGTCTCGGAGGAGACCACCACCGGCGTCCACCGCCTCTACCAGATGGCCGAGCGCGGCGAGCTGCCCTTCCCGGCCATCAACGTCAACGACAGCGTCACCAAGTCCAAGTTCGACAACCTCTATGGCTGCCGCGAGAGCCTGGTGGACGCCATCCGCCGCGGCACCGATGTCATGCTAGCCGGCAAGGTCGCCCTGGTGTGCGGCTATGGCGACGTGGGCAAGGGTTCGGCGGCCTCTCTGCGCCAGGGCGGCGCCCGGGTGATCGTCACCGAGGTCGATCCCATCTGCGCCCTGCAGGCGGCCATGGAAGGCTATGAGGTGCGCACCATCGAGGACAGCCTGAA
>PMOM01000197.1 GCA_003161535.1 Caulobacteraceae bacterium
AATCGCCGCCCTCTTGGGAGACTATAGACAGCATGCGTAAGATCATCATCTTGGCGGTTCTCGCCGCCAGCTTGGCCACCACGGCTTGCAACACGGTCTCCGGCGCGGGCAAGGACGTTTCCTCCGCCGGCCACGCGGTGACCGACACCGCCAACGACGCCAAGCCGGGACACTAAGCTTTTGCGGCGCGGCCCTGGCGGCCGCGCCCGTTAGCCGCTAGGGACCGAGCCCTCGTCGCCGAGGGAGCGGTCTCTTGCATCCCGCCAGTATCTTCCACCAAGACGACACCGAAACGCTCGCGGCGCTGATCGCCGAGCGCGGCTTCGCGCTGGTCGTCGGCGCGGATGGCCAGAGGCCCGTGGTCGCCCACGCCCCGGTTCTACTGGACGGTGATCGTTTGAGATTCCACCTCTCCGCCGCCAACCGTCTTTGCCAAGTGTTACGCGCCAATCCTTGGGTGCTTGCGGTGATCACCGGCCCCGACGCCTACGTCAGCCCCGACTGGTACGCGGTCGCGGACCAAGTCCCCACCTGGAACTATCTGACCGCGGAGTTGGAAGGCTCGGTACGCGCCATGACGCGGCCTGAGACGATGCGGCTGCTGGATGATCTCAGCGCGCACTTCGAGGCGCGCCTGGCGCCCAAGCCGCCGTGGACGTCCGCCAAGCTCGATCCTGGCAAATTGGAAGCGATGCTGGACGCCATCCTCGGCTTCGAGATGAGCGTTGAGCGACGGATCGGCGTCGTCAAGCTGTCGCAGAACAAACCTGTCGCTGCGGTCGCCAGCGTCGCCCGCCACCTTCGCGGACGCAAGGATGAAGGTTCGCGGCGAATCGCGCGTCTGATGGAGCGGGCGTCCAAGGACGCCTGAGACGATTTCCTCGCTAGGGCAGGCGGGCCTCAAATTGGATGCGGAGGTCGTCAACCTCGGTGTTCAGCGAACCGCCCGCCGCGGCGATGCAAGCGTGCAGGAAAAATGCCGGCGCCCAGCGCCCCGGAACGCCCCCCGCCAAGGCTTCGCCCGCCAGTCCGCCAAGGGTCTCGGGCGGAATCCTAAGCCTGGGCCCGCGAGCTTCGACCCGGATCACGGCCCTTTCGTCGGCCCTGTCGACGGTGACCACGGCGGTCCCGCCAGCGGCGACGGCGTCGGCGGCGATGTGAACTAGGCCGAGCAGCGTTCTGGCGCCGACGGCGGGCAACGTGGCGACGGCCGCGGACCACTCCAGGCGCGGCCGGAGGCCGACAAACAGGTTCTGGGCCAGCCGCTTAAGTTCGCCCGTGTCCATGGCTTCGGGGCCGCCGCCCCACGCCACCCGAAAGAACGTCAGTCGATCAACCAACTGTCGCCCGCTTGAGGCGGCAAGCGCCAATGCCTCACCGCGCATATCCTCGCCCTCGGACTGGTTGAACAGATCAAGGCCTGAAACCACGCCGCTCGCCGGGCCCATGGCGTCGTGAATGAGCCGCGAGGCGAGGCTGGCGGCGAGGACTTCGGGACGGGTGGCGACCTGTGACATGGGCGGCTGAAGGGTCGCCTGATTTGGGGGTTTGGCAAATGCCGCGCTTACCTTAAGTGCCAAGCATGCGCCCCACCTCCTCGAAGACGACGAGCCTAGCCGGCCCCACCCTGGCGAAGATCGCCGTGGAAGCGGCCAGAGTGATCCTGCCGCTGTGGCGCACGGGGCTGGCCGTCCATACCAAGACCGACCGCAGTCCGGTGACCGAGGCCGACCGCCTCGCCGAGGTCCTGATCCTGGAGCGCCTGTCTCAGGCTTTTCCGAACGTGCCGGTCATTTCCGAGGAAGACGCCAGTGAGTTTGGGACCCCCGAGGCGATCGCCTCGCGGTTTTTCCTGGTCGATCCCCTGGATGGCACCAAGGCCTTTGTGCGGGGCGATCCCAACTTCACGGTGAACATCGCCTTGATCGAAGATGGGCGGCCGGTGGCTGGCGCGGTCGCCGCGCCGCCGACGGGCGAAGTGTGGTACACTCAGCAAGGTGAAGCGCTGAAGCGCGGGTTTGACGAACAGGGCGGCCTGCTGGTCCACGTCCGGCCATGGCCGGGTGAGCCCGCCGCATTGGCCCTGATCAGCCACACCATGAGCAGTGACACCCTCGACGCTCTGAAGCGCGACTACGGGTTTGAGCGCAGCCAGCCGCTCGATTCCTCGATCAAGCTGTGCCGGATCGCGGAGGGAGCCGCCGACATTTACCCGCGGCACGGTCCGACCATGGAGTGGGACATCGCCGCGGGGCATGCTGTCCTGGAAGCGGCCGGGGGACGCCTGACCACCCTGGACGGCCGCCCGTTCGACTACGGCAAGGCCGGCGACGGCTTTCGCAATGGCTGGTTCGTCGCCCGAGGGGCATGAAGGGACCGGCGGGATGCATCCGCGCGGCCCGGCGGTCGCGCTAGTGTGGAACCAGAGCCACGTAACCCAAGAAACCGCTAGCGAAGCCCATCGCGGCGATCCACACTGCGGCGGCTAGAAGTTGGACCGGATCGTCAACGCGCGCGCGTCTCATCACCAAACATCCCAAGCGGCTACAGACATCCAACGTCCGCGGCGGCGAACGGTTGCCGAGAGCTGCCATCGACTCAAAGAGCGGGGGCTCTGGCGGCCAACCGGCTTACACCGGATTGCGCGCGATCAGACGCCTGGCGATGATGATCCGCTGCATCTCATTGGTGCCCTCGCCGATCATCAGCAGGGGCGCGTCGCGGTACAATCGCTCGATGGGATAATCCTTCGAATAGCCGTTGGCGCCGAAGATGCGCATGGCCTCCGTAGCGACTTCGAAGGCCGTCTCGGAGGCGAACCACTTGGCCATCCCCGCCTCGAGATCGACCCGCCCCCCACGATCGTAAGCGCGCGCGGCGTCCTCGACCAGGAGCTCGGCGGCCCGAGTCTTGGCGGCCATTTCGCCCAGCTTGAGCTGGATGGCCTGGTGCTCGGCGATGGGCTTGCCCATGGTCTTGCGCACCTGCGCGTAGGCCACCGACTCGTCCAGGGCGCGCTTGGCGATGCCGACGCCGCGCGCGGCGACATTGACGCGGCCGATTTCCAAACCGCCGGTGGCCATGGCGAATCCCTTGCCCTCCTCGCCGCCCACCAGACAAAGCTCGGCGTCGCACCGATAGTCGTCGAAGGCGATCTCGCCGGTATCGATTCCGCGATAGCCGAGCTTGGCCAGCTGTCGTCCCCGCCGTACGCCGGGAAGGTCCTGTTTGGTGACAGCATCACGGGTCGGCGCGATGAGGATGCTCATGCCGCGATGGCGCGGCTCGGCGTCCGGATCGGTCTTCACCAGCAGCGCCAGGATGTCGCCCCGGATGGCGTTGGTGATCCACAGCTTGGCCCCATCGATGCGATAGGCGTCACCCTGGCGCCTGGCGGTGGTGCGGATGCCCTGCAGGTCGGTGCCAGCCTCCGCTTCGGTAAGGCCCAGGCCGCCGCGCAGTTCGCCGGTGGCGAATTTCGGCAGCCAGTGATCCTTCTGTCTTGGGGTTCCAAATTTCTGCACGATGATGGCCATCATCAGATGGCTGTTGAAGAACCCCGTGAGGCTCATCCATTCCTGCGAAATTCGCGCGACGATGCGGCTGTAGGTGAGCGCCGAGAGGCCCAGGCCACCGTATTCCGGTTCGATCAGGGCGCCGTAGAGTCCCATCTCGCACATGTCCGTCACCAATTCATGCGGGTATTCATCCGCCTCATCGAAACGGGCGGCGACGGGAGCGACCTTCTTGACCAGCCAGCGGTCGACGGCGTCGAGCAGCGCGCGCTCGTCGGCCTCGGTGACGGTGGGGGCGTTCATCGTTCGATTGATCCTTTGTCCTGCGCGCCGTCCGGCCGCCCGCGCCCTGCCGACCCTACGACCAATTGCCGCCCAGGCGGCCCCGGCCGCCGCTTTCCTCGCCACGGCGTCATCCATACGCCCGCGCCCAGGCGCGCGCCAAGGCGCCGCGGCTTTGCGATCGCCCGCGCGGCGCGCCATAAGGCGTTGAGCACGCACGGAGCCCTTTCCCCCATGCCCCTTGACGCCGGCGACGCCGCCAAGACCTTCCGTTGGGACGACCCGCTGGATCTGAGCTCGCGCCTTTCCGAAGACGAGCGGATGATCGGCGAGGCGGCTCGCGCCTACGCCCGCGAAAAGCTTCTGCCCCGGGTGGTGAGCGCCTTCGTCGAGGAGCGATTCGATTCCGAGATCATGACCGAGATGGGCGCCCTGGGCTTCCTCGGCCCCACCCTGCCGGAGACCTATGGCTGCGCCGGGGTGAATCACGTCGCCTACGGGCTGATCGCCCGGGAAATCGAGGCCGTGGACAGCGGCTACCGCTCGGCGATGAGCGTACAGTCCTCGCTGGTCATGTACCCGATCTTCGCTTTCGGCTCGGAGGCCCAGCGCTGGCGCTGGCTGCCGGGCATGGCCAAGGGCGAGATCATCGGTTGTTTTGGCCTCACCGAGGCGGATGGCGGCTCCGATCCGGCCTCCATGCGCACGGTGGCCAAGCCCGTGGACGGCGGCTTTGTGCTGAACGGCGCGAAACTCTGGATCACCAACGCGCCCATCGCCGACGTCGCCCTGGTGTGGGCAAAACTGGACGGCGTGATCCGAGGGTTTCTCGTCGAGCGCGGCGCGGAGGGCTTCGCCACCCCGCGCATCGAAAACAAGCTCTCCCTGCGCGCCTCGGTCACCGGCGAGATCGTGCTGGCCGATGTGTTCGTCGCCAAGGACGCCATGCTGCCGGGCGCCAAGGGGCTGCGCGGCCCGTTCTCGTGTCTCAACAAAGCCCGTTACGGCATCGCCTGGGGCGCCATGGGNNCAGCTGGTGCAGAAGAAGCTCGCCGATATGATGACCGAGATCGCGCTGGGCTATGAAGGGGCGCTGGCGCTCGGCCGCCTGATCGACCAGGGAGCGTGGGTCCCCGAGGCCATCAGCCTGATGAAGCGTAACAACTGCGGCAAGGCGCTGGAAATAGCTCGCGTTGCGCGCGACATGCATGGGGCCAACGGCATCAGCGGCGAGTATCACGTCATGCGCCACGCCGCGAACCTGGAGACAGTGAACACTTACGAGGGCGCGCACGATGTCCACGCCTTGATCCTCGGCCGCGCCATCACCGGCGAAAACGCGTTCTAGGCCGCGGGGGGCGCAAGACCATGACCGCGGCCGCCGGCGATCAATTGGCCGCCAAGTCGGTATCCATGACCACGGTGATCGCGGCCTCATCGCTGGGCACCACTTTCGAGTGGTACGATTTCTTCGTTTTCGGCGCTCTGACGCCGGTGATCGCCAAGAATTTCTTCACCGCCTTGGACCCAACCTCCGGGCTGCTGGCGGCGCTGGCCCTGTTCGGAGCCGGGTTCTTCTTCCGGCCCATCGGGGCTCTGATCTTCGGGCGCATCGGCGATCGCGTCGGACGCAAGGGCGCCTTCCTGATCACCGTCACCATGATGGGCGGCGCCACCTGCGCCATTGGCCTCCTGCCCACCTTCGCCCAGGCCGGCCCTATCGCGCCGCTGCTGTTGATCGTCATGCGAATTATCCAGGGAACGGCGCTGGGCGGGGAGTATGGCGGCGCGGCCGTCTATGTGGCCGAGCACGCCCGGCCGGGACGGCGGGGCTGGGCCACCAGCTGGATCCAGGCGTCGGCGGCCTTCGGCCTGGTCGGCGCCCTGGCCGCGATCTTCCTGACGCGCACGGCGATGGGCGAGGCACGGTTCACCGACGGTGGCTGGACGGGGGGCTGGCGGCTGCCGTTTCTGTTTTCGGCCGGTCTGCTGGCGATATCCATCTGGATGCGTCTGAAGCTCACCGAGAGCCCAGCCTTTCAGGCTCTGAAGGACGCGGGAGCGAGGGCCAAGGCGCCCTATGCCGAGGCTTTCGGCCAATGGAGAAACCTGAAAATCGTGCTCATTGCGCTGATCGCCGTCATGTGTGGTCAGGGTGCCGCCTGGTACACCCTGTTCTTCTATGCCGAACAGGTCTTCCTCGAAAGGTTCCTGAAGATTGCCCCGGCCACCGGCACGGCGCTTCTGATCGCCATCAGCGTGGCCAGCGCCCCGCTTTATGTTTTGTTCGGCGCCCTGTCCGACCGGGTGGGCCGCAAGTGGGTGATGTGGTCGGGCATGACTCTCGCCCTGGTGGCGTTTTTCCCGGGATTCCACGCGCTCACCCATCTGGCCAATCCCGCCTTGGAGGCGGCCCAGGCGCGCACTCCGGTGGTTGTGGTCGCCGATCCGGCACGCTGTTCGCCGCAGTTCGACCTTCTGGGTAAGGCGAAATTCGTGACGTCCTGCGATATCGCCAAGACCACGCTGTCCAACGCGGGCGTCTCCTACGACAACCAGGCCGCGCCGGCCGGAGCCGTGGCGCGGGTTAAGATCGGCGCCGATGTCGTGCTCTCGCGCGAGGCGAGCGGATTGCCAGCGGCGGCGCAGAAAGCGGCCGCGTGGGACGTCAAGAGCCGACTGATGGCCGGGCTGGCGGACGCGGGTTACCCGGCGACGGCCGATCCGGCGCGGGTCAATTTCTGGGGCCTTTTCGGCGTGCTGATGATTTTCGTGGTCGCCTGCACCGCCTTGTTCGGGCCCATCGCGATCGCGCTGGTCGAGCTTTTTCCCACCCGTATCCGCTATACGGCGATGTCGCTGCCCTATCACATCGGCGCCGGCTGGATCGGCGGGTTCATGCCGGTGACCGCCTTCGCCATCGTCACGGTGACGGGCAACATTTATTCCGGGCTTTGGTATCCGGCGATCTTCACCGCCATCAGCGTGTTCACGCTGCCTTTCCTGCTGCCGGAAACCAAGAACCGGTCCATGGAAGGGTGAGGGGGCGAGCCGCGCCCCTAGGCGTTGGCGCGCCGACGAGTCACGCCGCGGCTGACGGCGTCTGAGATCAGGACGGCGGTGATGGCGATGGCGGCGGCGATGGCGCACAAGACCACGGCGCGCGTCTCTCCGCCGGGTGTCTGAGTGGCTTGATAGATGGCTGTGGGCAAGGTCAGGGTCTCGCCGGGGATCGCGGCCACGAAGGTGATGGTGGCGCCAAACTCGCCAAGCGCCTTGGCGAAACCTAGGACCGCGCCGGCCGCCAGACCGGGGCCGGCGAGCGGCACGGTGATGCGGAAGAAGCGCACCATCCAGCTCGCTCCCAGCGTGCGGGCGGCCTCATCGACCTCGCGGTCGATGGCCTCGATGGCCAGGCGGATGGGTCGCACCATCAGCGGAAATGCCATGATCCCCGCCGCCAGCGCCGCCCCTGTCCAACGAAAAGCGAACACCACGCCGACGCTCTCCAAGGCGCGGCCCAAAATGCCGTGATGGCCGAACAGAACCAGCAGGGCGTAGCCCGTCGCCACCGGCGGCAGCACCAGAGGCAGATGGGTGACGGCGTCCAGAAGGGCGCGGCCGACAAACCGTCCCCGCGCCAAGGCGTAGGCGACGCCAAGAGCGAGAGGCAGGCCGCAGATCGTCGCCGTCGCCGCCACCTTCAGTGACAGAATAACCGCCTGGATCTCGTCCGGTCCCAGCAGTGTCACGACGCCGGCGCCGCCTGCAGGACCTCGATGGCGACGCCGAGGGCTCCCAGCCGCGACGCCAGGGCGGTGTCGTGGACCGCGCCGATCACGGCCACCAGGCGACCGGCCCGCGCCAGATCGGCGATGGCCGGCGCGCTCGCCGATCGCGGCGTCATGCGTTGCGCGTCTCGCCGGGCGTGGCTGGCCAGAATCGCCGCCGAGCCCTTGCCGGCCACGATGACATCGGCGGTGTTCAAGGCGCGCATGGCGCGCACGCTGATGAGGTCCGCCTCGGTCGGCGCCTCGATGAAGCTCACCCGTCCGACCGCGCTCCAGCCTCCAGCGATCGCGGTCGACAGCAGCCGCGAGGCCAGCACGAGGTCGCCCGCCCTTGCCGCATCCCCCACCGGGCCCGCGAGAACGGCGCGCAGGAAGGCCCGGCGCTGGGCCAGATCGGGAAACGCCGCGCGCACGGCTTCGCGCTGGTGGCCCAGCAAGGCGACGATCCCCCCGACACCCTCGGGCACATGCGCCTCGATCTCGGCGCGCAGGAGCGACGCCAGCAGCGGCGCCGCGCCGCCGGTGCCGATGGCCGCCACCACCTGCCCGCGATCGACCACCGCGGGGGTATGGAAGTCCGAGAGGTCCGGATGGTCGACCACGTTGACCGGCGCGCCACTCGCCCGCGCCGCCGCCGCCGCGGCGCGAAGGAAAGCCTCATCGTCACTGGCCACGAAGATGAGGCAGGCGCCCGCGTAGGCGCCTTTATCCAGAGCCTCTAGGCCGGTCAATCGCACCACCTCGGCCGGAGCGCCTTCGAACAATCGCGCCTTGGCCGCCGCGCCGTCGCCGTCGCCCGCGATCACCACGCGGCGGCCCTTCAGCGGATAGAAGGCGGGAAAGGTTTCCATCGGCGCCACCGTATCGCGTCGATCGCGCCGGCGCGACGGGCGCTTTGCGAAGCTTGAGATTCGAGCCTAGCATCGGTCGGACATCAGGCCACGGGGAGCGAAGATGGCGACGACCCTTCAGATCAATGGCGCGAGCATCCAGGTCGCGGCCGCGCCCGATACCCCCCTGCTGTGGGTTCTGCGCGACGAGCTGGGGCTTACCGGCACCAAATACGGCTGCGGGATCGCCCAGTGCGGCGCCTGCACCGTGCATGCCAACGGCAAGGCGATCCGCTCCTGTCAGGCGCCGATCGGCTCTCTGGTCGGGGTCAAGATCACCACCATCGAGGGTCTTGGCGGCGTCCACCCGGTGCAGGCGGCCTGGATCAAGCGCGACGTGCCGCAGTGCGGCTACTGCCAGTCGGGTCAGATCATGTCAGCCGCCGCCCTTCTGGCGGCGACGCCCAAGCCGACCGACGCCGACATCGACGCCGCCATGAGCGGCAACATCTGTCGCTGTGGAACCTACCAGCGCATCCGCGCGGCCATCAAGGACGCCGCCGGCGTCACCGTGGCCTGAAGGGAGCCTTGAGGACCGTGAACGCTCCAGTCAAAACCTTCGACGCCAGGCTTCCGACGCGCCGTGACGTGGTGGTGATTTCCGCCGTCGCCGCCGGCGGGGCCCTGCTGGTCGGCTGCTCGCCGGCCTCGCTGCTGTCCCTGGGCGCCAAGGAGGGCGACTTTGGCGCCTTCGGCCCTTTCATCGCCATCGCGCCGGACGGCGTGGTGACCGTGGTCTCCAAACACATCGAATTTGGCCAAGGCAGTCACGCTGGCCTGGCGGCCATCGCCGCCGAGGAATTGGGCGCGAACTGGGACACCGTGAAGGTCGTGCAGGCGCCGGCCAACGCCAGCGTTTACGCCAACCTCGGCATGGGCGCGCAGGGCACGGGCGGCTCCTCGGCGATCGCCAATTCCTGGCTCCAGCTGCGCACGGCCGGCGCGGCGGCGCGGGCCATGCTGGTTTCGGCCGCCGCCACCCGCTGGAATGTGCACGCCGGCGAGGTGACGGTGAGCAATGGCGTCGTCTCGCACGCCTCGGGCAAGTCGGCGACCTTTGGCCAACTCGTCGCCGACGCCGGCAAGGTCACGCCGCCCGCCACGCCGACCCTGAAGGACCCGGCGACCTTCACCCTGATCGGTTCGGACCGGGTTCGGCGCAAGGACGCGGTGATCAAATCGACCGGCGCGGCGCGGTTCACCCAGGATGTCCGCCTGCCCAACATGCTTACCGCCATGGTCGCCCATCCGACCCGGTTTGGGGCCAGGGTGGAGAGCTTCGACGCCACCGCCGCCAGGAAAGTTCCAGGCGTGGTCGATGTCTTCCAGATTCCCACCGGCGTGGCGGTGACGGCGACCAATAGCTGGGCGGCGCGTCAGGGCCGTGACGCAGTCAAGGTCAAATGGGACGAATCCAGAGCCGAAAAGCGCGGTTCCGACGCGATCCTGGCCTCCTATCGTGGATTCGCCTCGGGAAGAACCACGGCGTCCGGCGGGGCGAAGTGGCAGACCTTCGAAAGCCGCGATGGGGCGCCCGCGCCCGTCGGCGGGGCGGTGATCGAGGCTGCGTATGACTTTCCCTATCTCGCCCACGCCGCCATGGAGCCGATGAACTGCGTGGC
>PMOM01000142.1 GCA_003161535.1 Caulobacteraceae bacterium
GGGGCGGCCGCATCGATTCGATAAAAGGAGATTGCGCCTTAGGGCGGTGCGGCGTCCTCAGCCGTAAACGGCCGCCCGCCATCCTGCGAAGCGGGCGTCGGCTTCGTCGGTCCCGATCGATGGCTCGAAGGGGCGGTCATAGCGGGTGAAGGCGGCGTCGGCGTCGGTGAGCAGGCCCGCGCCGAGGCCCGCGGCGATGGCCGCGCCGCAGGCGGTGGCTTCGGCGCACGCGTGGCGACGGACGGGACGGCCCAGGAGGTCGGCCTGGATTTGCAGGAAGGTTTCGCTGGCGGTGAGGCCGCCATCGACGCCCAGAACGTCCGGGAAGGGAACATCGGCCAGGGCGAAGACGTGCTCGACTGCCTCGCGGACGCGGAAGGCGACGCCTTCCAAGGCCGCGCGGGCGATGTGGCCCCGCGTGACCGCCCCGGTCAGGCCGATGAGTTCACCCCTGCGGGATGCATCGCCGTGCGGCGCGCCCAAGCCCTGCAGGGCGGGAAGGAGGGCGGCGCCGCCGGCGTCGGGGACGCTCGCCGCCAGGGCCTCGAAGCGACGATGGTCGCCCAGCGCGCAGGTCCGCCGCAGCCAGTCGAGCGCCGAGCCGGCTGAGAGCACCATGCCTTCGAGGCAGAATTCCGTGCGACCGGCCACCCGCGAGACCACGAACGGCGGCGCCGTGGGACTCTTGTAGACAAAGGCCTCGCCCGTCCCGACATCGAGCGTGGCGGAAGTGCCATAGGTGACCTTGGCGACGCCGGCGCCGCGGCCATGTGCGATGAGCGCGCTTTGCTGGTCGGCGATGTCGGCGCGGATGGGGACGGCGGCGCCGACGATCCCGCGCGCCGTCAATCCGATGGGTCCGAAGGTATCGACCAGGCGCGGGAACATCGCTTCGTCCAGGCCCTGATGGGCGATCAGAGCGCCGTTCCAGGCCCCATTGACGACATCGAGGTAGCCGGTGGGCCATGCCTGGCTGGCGTCGGTGGCGTGGACGGCGCCGCCGGTGAGCTTCCAGATCAGGAAGGCGTCGATATTGCCCCAGGCCAGATGGCCGCCGGCGGCAAGCGCGGGGGCGCCCTCGATGCCGGCCAGGACCCTCTCCAGCTTGGCCGCCGATTGCTGGGGGGCGAGGAAAAATCCTGCCTCTCGAAGCTCGCCGGCGCGCGCCACGCCGCGCAGGTCGCTCCAGATGACCAGGGGAGACAGCGGGCGGCCGGTCCGCCGGTCCCAGACCACCGCGCTGGCGCGTTGGGTGGTGACTCCGATGGCGGCAAGATCGGCCCCCGTCCGCCCGGCGCTGGCCAGGACCCGGCGCAGCGCGCCCTTGGCCGCCCGCCACACCGCTTGCGCGTCCTGTTCGACGAGCCCGGGCCCTGGCGAGCCGGAGGCGAGGGGCGCGCGGGCCATGGCGATGAGTTCGCCTTGGGGCGAGAACAGACCCGCGCGGGCGGTGCTGGTGCCCACGTCGATGGCGCCCAGCAGTTCAGGCATCGGGAAGAAGCACGCCGGGATTCATGATGCCGCCCGGGTCGATGGCCTGCTTGAGACGTCGCAAAAGGGCGACGCCCGACGCGCCAAGCTCCCGCTCCAGATAGTCGCGCCGCACCCGGCCGATGCCATGGTGGTGCGCCAGGGAGCCGCCGTGGCGGTCGGTGGCCTCCATGATCCGCCGCCAGGCGTCGAGGTAGACCGCTTCCATGACCTTCGGCCCCTGGGTGGCCACGGCGAAGGTGAAGTAGAGATTGAGGCCGCTGCGATAGACATGCGAGCTGTGAGCCGAGGCGGCGAGGCAGCCCTCCATCTCCTTGAGGGAAGCCACCGCGTGGTCATAGATGTTCCCGATGGCGGTCCACGCTCCGGAAATCTCCACCGTGTCGGCGACGATGCCGCGGGGCAGAATCTGCTCCCAGCCGGGCACGTGGTTGCGCCGCTCCAGCCAGGTCTCGACGATGCCCAGGGGCGCGACGGCGATCCCCGCCGCCTTGGCCATGGCGCCGGCGGCCTGCGCCTGGGCGGCGACCAGGGCGGCCGGCCCCTCGTGAATCATCAGCAGCAGACAGCCCTTGGCGCGCTCATCGAGGCGCAGGGCCTCGCGTTCGTCGTATTGCCGCATCACGGGCGGGCGCCAGCCCGACTGGATGATTTGCCGCTGCAGTTCAAAGCCGGCGCGCATGTCGGGGGCGGAGAATGCCGAAAGGGCGCGCGATTGGGCCGCCCGGCGCACGGAGAAGGTGACGCCGGTGATGACGCCCAGGCACCCTTCGCTGCCCATCATCAGGCTGCGCAGATCGGGGCCCGCCGAGGCGCGCGGACCCCTGCCCAGCACGACGACGTCGCCGCCCGGCAACACCGCCTCGATGGAATGGACGATATCCTCGATGTTGCCGTATGCCGTGGAGAACTGCCCCGAGGCGCGGGTGGCGATCCAGCCGCCAACGGTGCTGATGGCCACCGATTGGGGCCAGTGGCCGATGGTCAGGCCCTGTAGGGCGACGGCTTCCTCCGCTTCCAGCCCGTTCTTGCCGGCGTCGAAGCTGGCCAAGAGATTGACCGGATCGATGAAGCGGGTGGCGTTCATCGCTCCCATGTCCAGCACGATGGCCTCGGCGCTGGCGATGACGCCCCCGACCACGCCGCTGCCCAGGCCGAAGGGAATCACCGGGACGCGACGCTCGCCGGCGATCGCCAGCGTCGCTTGCACATCCTCGATCGAGGCGGGCCGCACGACGCAGGCCGGACGCGGGGCGCCCTCGCCGGCCAGATCGCGCGCGTGGCTGACCATCCAGTAGTCATGCCGCCGGGCGTCAAGACCCGCACCACTGGTGTCTACCTTGGCCTTGCCGAGCGCCTCGCGCAGGGCGTCGATGAGCGAAGCGGTCATGCTCTGGCGCCTTTCACGGCCGCGCCCCAGGCGATTGGCGAGACTCGCCGGATCAACACGGCCCAACCGATGACACCCACCAGAGACACGGCGCCGGCGACGATGAACGCCCAGAAGAACTGGCCGGTGCGATCGATGATCAGCCCGGTGATGATCGGCCCGACGATGCCGGCGGTGTTGCCGACGCAGTTTTGCAAGCCGATCCACTTGCCGCCGCCGGTGGGTCCCGCGATCGTCTGGCCGATGGCGTAGATGCCGGCGGTGTTGAGGCCGAACCCAGTTCCGGCGACGAACAGACAGGCCACCGACACGGTGGCGTCGCCCATGGCGCATCCCAGCAGAGCGGCGGCCACGACGACGTGGCAGGCCACCGCGGCGGTCTTGCGCGCGAGCGTGGCGCTGGCGCCGGCCTGCATCCAGCGGTCGGTCAGCCATCCGGTGGCAAGCGCGCTGGCGGCATAGACCACGTAAATCAGGCCGCCGATCTGGGCCATTTGCGCGACCGAGAAGCCCCGCTCCTTGACGAGATACAGAGGCAGCCAGGAAATCACGAAATAGAAGGCATAGTTGGCCGAGAAGTGACCAAGGCTCGCGCCCCAGGCTTCCCGATGCTTGAGGATGGCGAAAAAAGAGGGCGCGCGTACATCAGACGGCGCATCGGCGCGCGCCGAGGCGTGACGGGTCGCCGTCAGCCACGGCCAGAGCCAGACCAGCGAGCCCAGGCCAAAGACCACGAACGTGGCGCGCCAGCCAAGCTGGACCATCAGCGAGCCCCCGACGAAGGTGCCGAAGGCGGGACCCAGCGACAGGCCCAGGGCGATCATGCCGTTGGCGCCGCCAAGCTTGTGGGCGGGCAGGTGCTGGGCGAGGAGCTTCGATGAGCAGGGAAAGGCGGCGCTCTCGCCGACGCCGAGCACCAGGCGCAGCGCGATCAGGGCGGCGAAGCCCGTCGCCAGTCCCGTGGCCGCCGTGGCCAGGGCCCACAGCGCCAAGCCGATGGCCAAGGTCCTGTAGGCGTTGATCCGCTCGGCCAGCCAGCCGGCCAGGAGCTGGCTGGGTGTGTAGGTCCAGAAGAACGCCGACAGCAGCAGGCCGATCTGGGCCCCCGACAGGTGAAGCTCGTCCTTGATCAGGGGCGCTGCCGTGGCGAGGTTGCCCCGGTCGATGTAGTTGATGAAGACGGCCAGCGCCAAGAGCGGAACGACACCGGCGCCGATGCCGGGGCCAATCGCGCCCATCCCGCGCGGAGCCGTCTCTGCCGCCGTGCTCATGGCCTTCCCCCTTCGCCCATCACCGCCAGATTCATCGCCCCCTCGATGGACGACCTAGTCGGTGTTCGGCGGTTCCGCGGCGCCCACCGAGGTGGTGACCAGTCGCGTGTACTCCGACCAATAGGGCGAGGCGAGCACGCACCGCGGCGTGCCGTCCGCGACGGTTACCGTCGCCACCCGGCCCACTCCCGGTTCGAAATAGAACGTTCCCTTCGAGGTCTTGACGGCGAGCACGGCGGGACTTGAGAACTGGCAAACCGGGTGGGTCGTCATTCCGAATGTGCCGATCGTGGTGGCTTCGGCGCAGTCGGCGGCGCCAAACCTCCTGCCAAACTTCACATCGAAGAATTCGAAGACCTGATCGGCCTTGAGGGGTTCGACGAACGCCGCATGGGAAACCGACGGACACGGCGGACCGGTGACGGCGACCGATCGAGGATCTTTCGCGGCGCCGTACTCGCCAAGGAGGGCCACCACGGCGACCGCCGTCGTCACCGCGCCGGCGGCGGCGAACAACAAGAGTCGCCGACCGGGGCCGCTCTTTCGTGGTCCGCCGAAGTCCGCTGCCCGTGACATGATCAGCTAATCCCGCACCCCAGCCGGATTTAACGTGGCGCAAGCCTCAGAGGCAATCGCGGCGGGAACGTGCGTGATGGCGGCCGAGGCCCTTCAGTCGATCCCGAGCCTCAGCGCCTCCATGTCGGCGCCATGGATGGCCTGGCAGGCCGCGATCTGGCGAGTCTCTTCAGCCGGCGACCAGCCCAGCAGGGGGGCCATGGCGCGGGCGGCATCCGGCAAAGCGGCCAGGCCGCCGCCGGCTCCGAACCAGGCCAGGGCGCCGCGCCTCACCCAATAGTCTTCTAGGGTCAGGGCCCCCTCGGCGAGGACCGCGCGGGCCGCTTCGGCCGCCGTTCCTCCCCCGGCCGCGACGATGTCCCGCGCCTCGGCGCCGTAGAGCTCCATCAGGCGTTCGGCGGCGAGACCGTCCATGCCGCCGGCCAGCAGCTCGGCGCGAATCACGTCTGGCGCGATCTCGCCGCCCGGCAGGGGCGCGTCGGCCGTGCGGCAGGCCGTGCGTTTCACCTGCAAAGCGTCCTGCACGTGATCGACCACCCGCTGCGCCATGCGCCGGTAGGCGGTAAGCTTGCCGCCGGCGATGGAGATCACCCCCGCCGGTCCGGTCCACAGCTCGTCGCGGCGGGAGATGTCGTTGGCCGATTTTCCCTCTTCGCGCACCAGGGGGCGCACACCCGACCAGGCCGAAGTGATGTCCTTGCGGGTCAGCGGCTCGGTGCGAAAGCGCGCCGCGGCCGTGGCGAGGAGATAGTCCACGTCTTCGCCCGTGATCGGCGGCCAGAGCTCCGCATGCGGATGGAAGGTGTCGGTGGTGCCGATGTAGGTCATGGGGCCCTTGGGAACGGCGAACACGCCCCTGCGATCGGCGGCGGTCATGATGATGGTGCGCTCGATCGGCAGGCGTTCGCGAGGCGTGACCAGATGCACCCCCCGGGCCAGGGCCAGGCGCGGCGCGGCGCCGCCTTGCTCGAGGGCGCGCACTTCGTCCACCCACGGCCCGGCGGCGTTGACGATGACCCGGGCGCGAAGGCGGGCGCGCCGTCCGTCCGATCCGGCCAGGCGATCGGTCGCCTCGATGCCCACGCAGCGGCCGTTCTCAATCACCAGCGCCTCGGCGGCCGCGTAGTTGACGATCAGGGCGCCATGCCGCCCTGCGGCGCGGATATTGGCGAGCGTCAGGCGCGCGTCGTTGGTCAGATACTCCGGATAGACCACCGCTCCGACCAGATCGTCGGCGTCGATGGCCGGCTCGCCGGCCTTCACATCGGCCAGCGACCACAGCTGGTGTCGGCGGCTCTTGGGCACGCCGCCGAGCTTTTCGAAGGCCCACAGTCCCGCGCGCAGTTTGGCGATGGCGCCGGCGCTTCGGGCGGGAATCACGAAGGGCGTCTCGCGGGCCAAATGCGGAGCGATGGCCTGCACGATCTTGCGCTCCGACGCCGCCTCCCGGACGAGGGCGATGTCGCCTTGGGCCAGATAACGCAGGCCGCCGTGAATCATCTTCGAGGAACGGCTGCTGGTTCCCGAAGCAAAGTCGCGCCCCTCAATGAGGGCTACGGACAGGCCGCGCAGGGCGGCGTCGCGGGCCACCCCTGCTCCCGTGATGCCTCCGCCGATGATGGCCAGATCGAACACCCTAGCCTCCAGGGCGTCGAAGAGGCCGTCGCGGTCGCGCAGGTCGAGCTTGCCGCTGTCGGAAGGGGTGGTGGATTGCACGTGCGCTGCGCCCGATGACGTGGAAAGCCCAGGCTATAGCCCGAAACGCCGCCGCGATCGCCATCCTCCCGCGCGTTCGGCGGCGGCCAAGGGCCGCGCGGCGCTGATCCCCGCCGGCGGCGCCGAGGTCAGGACTTCAGATGGCTCATGGCGGCGCCCACGAAGGCCATCACTTCCGGGCCGAAGGGCAGCATCGGAGCCACATCCTCGTTCGCCAGGGAGTCTTTCCACACCTGACCGATCTTGGCCTGCAGCGCCGGATCGCCGCCGGTAGCCAGCCGCACCTGCGCCCGCCAGCGGCGGGCGAGATCCTGAGCTTGCGGGGCGGCGGGATCGGTCCCCACCAGGGCCTTGGCCTTGGCGATCAGGGCGTCCCACTCGGCAGTGACCTTGGCCTGGTCGAAATCGCCGGCCCGCTGGACCATGGTCGCCTTGTCGGTGTCGCTGAAGTGTCGATCGATGGAGGGCTCCATCTTTTTTGCCCATTCGGGCGCCTGGTCGCTCATGGTCGTCTCCTTGGTGAGTTTGGTCAGATCATCCAGCGAAAGCTCCTTGCCGGCCGCCAGCCGGGCGCGGGCCGAACGGACGAGGACGAGCCCGCGATCCGCCTCTTGCCTGCGCCGCGCCAGCACTTCCTCCTGCAGTTCAAGCACCGCCTCAAGCTTGGAAAACCGGCCTGATACCAGGACGGCAATCTCGGCCAGGCTGAGGCCGAGTCTCTTGAGGGCGAGCACCTGATGCAACCGCGCCAGGGCCTCGGGCCCATAGGCCCGCCATCCGGCCCGCGACTTCAGCGGGCGCACGAGCCCGCGTTGTTCGTAGACGCGCAAGGTGCGCGGCGTGACGCCGAGCGCCTTGGCGGTTTGCGCCGGTGACAGATATTGGACAATCGAGGCGACAGACACGAGCTTTCTCTCCGGACCCGACCAGAGCGCCACTATGACCTAAGGTCAGGCGCAAGCGGAAATTCCGAGGCGATCGCGCGAACTTCGGATCCATGTCATCGCGGCCTCGCCAACGGCTGGGAAATGCGCTGGAATGGGCCTAGCCGAACGGCGGGGCGCCGCCCCCACAAGGAGTCACCGCCATGAAATTTGGCGTGTTCTACGAGCATCAGCTTCCCAAGCCCTGGGGACCGGGGGACGAGGCGCGGCTCTTCCACCAGGCCCTCGAACAGGTCGTCCTGGCCGATCGGCTGGGCTTCGACTACGCCTGGGAAGTTGAACACCACTTTCTGGACGAATACTCCCACTCCTCGGCGCCAGAAGTGTTCCTGGCCGCCGCCGCGGCGCTCACCAAGCGCATCCGCCTGGGCCATGGCATCCGTCAGGTGATCGCCAACTACAACCACCCCGCGCGCACCGCCGAGACGCTCTCCACCCTGGACATCATATCCCACGGGCGGGTGGACTTTGG
>PMOM01000110.1 GCA_003161535.1 Caulobacteraceae bacterium
CCCACCCGCGGATCGACGAACCAGCGCGCCAGCCTGGGAAGGGTGTCCGGCGCGAACAGGGTGTCGGCGTCCAGGGCCACGACGATGTCCCCGTGGGTGAGGGCCAGCCCCCGGTTGAGGGCCCGCGCCTTGCCGCCGTTTTCGAAGGACAGCAGGGTCACGCGCGGTTCGGCGGCGAAGGCTTCGCGCACCACGGCCGCGGTGGCGTCGGCCGAGCCGTCGTCCAGGACCAGAACCTCCAGGCGCCGCCAATGGGAGCTGAGGATTCGCGTCACCGAGGCGACGATGACCTTTTCCTCGTTGAAGCAGGGGATCAGCACGCTGATCAGCGGACCGGTGGTGGGATCCATCCTCGGCGGCGCCCGGCCTGGCGCGCGCATCCTGTGCCACAGGGCCAGGACGGCCAGGAAGGTCAGCCGCGCGGCGCCCAGGACGATGGCGACCAGGAAGAGCGACTGCATGGCAGCGTTCAAATAACGGAAGAAGCCGAAGCCCAGTCGGTCGAGCCACAGCTCCGCCGAGGTTCGCGAGGTCGGCGGCAGGGCGTCGGCCCGGCTCATGCCGGCCAGCTTGTCCAGGGTCACCAGCTTATATCCGTGCGCCCTCAGGGCATCGATGAGGGCGGGCAGCGCCTGGACGGTGCGGCTGCGGTCGCCGCCGGCGTCGTGCAGCAGAACCACCTGGCCAGCGGTCTCTCCAGTGGCGGCCAGGCGAGCCAGGGTGCGGCTGACGATCAGGTCGGGATCGGGCTTTTTCCAGTCGTCCGGGTCGATGCGCAGACCGGCGATCAGATAGCCCAGCCCCTGAGCGATCAGCAGAGGTTCGACTTCCCCGGGCGTCGACGGCTCGGCGTCGCCAAAATAGGGCGGGCGGAAGAAGCGCATGGAGCGGCCGGTGAGCACCTCGAAGAGGCGCTGGGTGGTGTTGATCTCCAGGTCGGTCTGGGCCAGCGGCGTGGCGGCGATGTTGGGATGGGTCCAGGTGTGGTTTCCCACGAGGTGGCCCTCGCGCACCTCGCGCTGCACCAGGGCGGGCTTGGCCTGCATGTTCTCGCCGATCACGAAGAAGGTGGCGGCGGCGTGCTTGGCCTTGAGAATGTTGAGAATCCTCGGCGTCCAGCGGCCGTCCGGCCCATCGTCGAAGGTCAGCGCCACCCATCCCGGGTGAGCCCCGTAGCGATCGATCACATAGGAGGTCGGCATCACCTGATAGTCCTCGCCGGAGATCAGCCCGGTCTCGGGATCGATTTCCAGGGTGCGGCGGCCGCCCTTGGGCGAGGCGTCGACGTGCAGGATCTCGCCCGTGCCATCGAAGTCGACGCCGACGCCCGGCGCGATGGCTTCGAGGCCGACCGGCCTGGCCGAGTCGTAGGGCTGGTGGAAATAGGCCCAGACGGCGGGATCCTCGGCCCCCATGCGCCACAGGGCGTAGCCCAGCGGCCGATAGAGGTCGGCGATCTTGATCTCGTTGAACAGGGTGGCGGCGTCGAGGAACCAGACCGTGTGCTTGCGGCCGCCGTCGTCGGAATAGGCGTAGTTCGGATTGAGCGCGTCATCATCCATGGTCACCGCGGCGTCCGAATCATGCGCCGCCTGGGTGGCGTCATAGAAGGTGACGGCGGCGGCCTTGCCCGGCCCTTTGGCGTCCTTCTCGGTCCAGTCGTAGCCGTAGGTTCCGAAGATGACGATGGTGTGGGCGGGATTGAGCTGGCCCATGTCCAGGGCCAGGGTGGTTTCGAACCAGTCCTGCGCCACGGTGGGCCCAGAATCGCTGGTGCCCCAGTGCTGGTCGTAGGCCATCAGCATAACGGTGTCGGCGACGGCGGCGAAGCGTCTCAGCGGCCAGGAATTGTCGGCGAAGGGCACCGACACCCAGACCTCCCGGCCCAGAGGCTTGAGGGCGGCGCGCGCCTGCGCCAGGAAGCCTGGATAGTAGGCCAGGGCCTCGTGGGAGAGGTTCTCCAGGTCGAAGACATAACCCGCGTAGCCATGCTGCTTGGCCAGAACGACGAGGTTTGCGATCAAGGCGGTGCGCGCGGCCGGATTGATCAGCAGGTTGCTCGCCAGGGGCCCGTCGGAAATGTCGTTGTGGCCGTTGTGCACCATCGGCAGCACCGACGGCGGCGTCTTGGCCGTGGCGATGAGCGCGTCGGCCTGCGGATCGGAAGTCACCGCCACGCGCCCCAGCGAGCCATCCAGCAGGACCCACTGCGGCGAGACGACATCGAGCTGATTGACATGCCGCTTGAGCGAAACGCGCGAGCTCTCGTCCCAGGTCACGTAGAAGCCCACCGACAGGGGCCGCGCCGGGCCGCCGGCGGCGGCTTTGATGGGACGTGGAATGCGCCGCCACCCGGGCTGGCCGGTCAGCCGGTGCGCGCTTTCGACGTGCAGGGCCTGGAGGACCTGGGGGTCCTTGAGGGTCAGGTGAGGCAGGCGAGGGGCGAAAGCCAGGGTGGCGAAGAAGCCGGCGACCACGAGGGCGGCCAGGGAAATCAGCAGGCCGACGCCCAGATTGGCGCGCCGGGCGCGGCGCCCCGTGGGATCGTGGAAGATGAAATCAGCCATGATCGAGACTTAAGCTTAAGCTCCGGCGCCCCTGAGCGGACGCTCGTTCCACCCCGGCGGGACCATGCCTCAAGGTTGGCGCGATGCAAGGGGTGTTCTATTGACGGCCAACCCGCCCCTCGTCTTCACACCGCGCCGCTGAAGGGCGTCCGCGAAGGATGGATATGGCCGGACCACGGATGAGAGTGCTCGCAGCCGCCGCGGTGGTCGCGGTCCTGCTGGCCCTGTCGGGGGGATTTGGCAGCGACGCCCTGACCATCGCGCCGCGCATCGCCTACTGGATGGCGCTCTCATTCATCGGCGTCGCCGTCGGCGCCGTCGCGCACAGATGGTTGATTCCGCATGCCTGGATTGATCAGCGCCCGCTGGCGGCCGGCGGCCTGATGGCGGTCTGCATCACCGTGCCGATGACGCTGATCGTTGCGACGCAACCTGTGTGGATCAGCCATCAGCCGTTCCATCCAGTAAGGCTGATTGAGGTGTTTCCAACGACTCTGGCCATTACCGTCGCCATGACCGCCTTGGCCCTGCTGGTGCGCCGACGCGGCCCCGTGGAAACGCACGCGGCCGCCGCCGGCGAGCCCTGCGCCAAGTTCCTCGCCCGCCTGCCGCCCAAGCTCGAGGGGGCGAGGCTGTGGGCCGTGGAGGCGCAGGACCACTACCTCCGCCTGCATACGTCCAAGGGCGACGACCTGATCCTGATGCGGCTCGGCGACGCCGTCGCCGAACTCAAAGGGATCGAAGGCGCCCGCACCCATCGCTCCTGGTGGGTGTGCCGCGAGGCGGTGACCAGCGCCATCCGCGCCGAGGGCCGGGCAACCCTGACCCTGATCGGCGGGACGCGGGTTCCGGTCAGCCGCGGCTACGCCAGGAGCCTTCGAGAGGCGGGCTGGTTCTAGGGCGCGGGCGCCGGGCTCGCGCCCCGCGCGACGCCGATAAATCCTCCTGGCCTGCCCGCGGCGATGAAGAACTCGGCGGCGATGAGGTTGGGGATCCAGCAGAGGAAGCTGATGGCGGGATAGGCCACGGCGTAGTCGAGGCCCAATACGAAGGAGAGCCCGAGGTAGAGGCGCAAGGTCACCGCCGCCAGGGTCAGGGCGAAGCTTCGGATCATCCAGCGCTCGTGCCGGACGAAGTCGCGCGCCCGCGCCAGGCGCCAGGCATTGGCGGTCGCCGTCAGCCACGCGGTGGCCAGGAGCGCGAACCCAGCGCTGGCGACCGGACCCTCGGTGACGCCGGCGGCGAGCAGCAGGCCCCCCGCCCCGGCGCACAGGCAGCAGACGACATAGGCCGTGCCCAGGCGGCGATGCAGGGACGGGCGCCGGCGCCGCAGGCCAGTGAGAAATTGAAAGGGACCGATCAGCAGGGCCGTGGCGGCGAAACCGGCGTGCACGGTCAGAACGCCCAGGTGCGTGAAACGGTTGGCCAGGATCGGCGGCGCGCCGCCGGGAGCGCCAGGGATGAGGTACCGATAGGAGACGACGGCGACGGCCACCGAGGAGGCCGCCATCGCCCAATAGCCCAGGCTCCTGACCTTCGAAGCATTCATGATGCGCGCGCGGCCGATTCGGCGCCGGACGATCGCCGGGCGCGCCATTGCTCGCGCGTCTGACCCCAGATTTC
>PMOM01000136.1 GCA_003161535.1 Caulobacteraceae bacterium
GGTTTCGTGGTTCGCGATGGGGCGCCGGGAGACATCTTCGTCCACATTGAGGTCCTGCGCCACAGCGGCATGGAGGATCTGCAGCCGGGCGACGACGTCAGGGTGCGCTTCGCCGAAGGTCCCAAGGGCTTGGTTGTCGCGGAAATCGAACTGGTTCACGTTTAGGCTTGCCCGCCAAGCTTCGGAGCCAAAAGAACGTGCCCATCTTCAATCGTGCTCGCCGCTCGCTCGTACTGGCGTCAATCAGCGCTGCCCTGCTGGTCACGGCCGCCACCGGCGCCGCCGCTGCAAGACTGAAGATCGAGGGGCTCGACGTGGTGACCCACCATGGCGTGCGGCATTTCACCGTTGAGGTGGCCGATACCGAAGCCTCGCGCGACAGGGGGTTGATGTTTCGCAAGAGCCTGGAGGCCGCTCGCGGCATGCTGTTTGATTTTCACACCCCGCAGCCGGTGGCGTTCTGGATGAAGAACACCCTGATTCCACTGGATTTGTTGTTCATCGACGCTGATGGGCGGGTCATTTCCATCGCCCGCAACGCGGTTCCGCTTTCGGAAGCCCAAATTCCATCGGGCGGCGACATTGTTGAGGTGCTCGAACTGCGCGGCGGCCGGGCGGCTGAAATCGGCGTCGAGACGGGCGATCTGGTGCGGCCGCGGATCGCGCGCCATTGAACCAGGATGAAGCGAACTCTCCGCCGCCGGAAGGCTTCGTGCCCTCCACCGGGCGGGGCGCCTTCACCGGCCACAATGGACCCTACTTCCACCGGCCGGCCGAGATCGGGGCAGAGCAGGCTTTTTTTGCCCAAAAGCGGCACTGCAACGGGTTGGGACTGATCCACGGCGGCATGCTGTCCGCCTTCCTAGACGGCCTGCTGGCCGCCGCCGCCGCGCGCAAGGCGCTCACCACCCCCATAACCATGCATCTGTCCATCGACTATCTGGACATGGGCCGCGCCGGTGAATGGGTGTTGGGCGAGGCGCATGTCACCCGAGCCACCGCCGACATCGCCTTTGTCGAGGGCCGCGCCCACATCGCCGGCCGCGACCTTGCCCGCGCCAGTGGCCTCTTCAAGCTCATGCGTCGGCGGCTCTAGACGATTGGACGGCGTTGCGAGGGGGCGCTGCGCGTGGCAAGAGCGGCGCTCTTCTTGATGGTTCGCGGGGCGTGGCGCAGCCTGGTAGCGCATCTGCTTTGGGANNTGGGAGCAGAGGGTCGCAGGTTCGAATCCTGCCGCCCCGACCATCGGGGACTTGGCCCTTATTGAGGAACCTGCATGCTCGCGCGCATCTTTCGTCCAGCCAGGACAGCCACCCAATCAGGACGTGCAAAGACCCGCGAATGGGCGCTGGTGTTTGCTCCGGCGGCGGCGCGCCTGCCCGATCCTCTGATGGGTTGGACCGAAAGCACAGACATGAACGGGCAGGTGCATCTCACCTTCGAAAGCCGTGAGGAAGCTGTCGCCTATGCGCAGCGACGTGGGGTCGCCTTTGAAGTCCTCCCCGACAAAAAAGCCAAACAGATCGTCAAGGCCTACGCCGACAACTTCGCGTTCCATCGCAAGGAGCCCTGGACGCATTGAGCGGCCCATCAAAGCCCCTTACGCTTCGCGGACGCCAAGAGACCCCGTAGCTCAACCGGATAGAGCATCCGCCTTCTAAGCGGACGGTTGCAGGTTCGAGTCCTGCCGGGGTCGCCAAGCTGGACGGCGCTGGCGCAAGACGAGGGCTAGGGAACCGCCGGCTTGGGCGAGGGCTGCGAAGAGGGCGTATCGAACCTAGCCGCCTGGGCGGGACTCTTCACCTGGGGCGGCGTGGCGTTCCCCAGCCTATGGGCGAAGATGGACCAGATGACGAACACCGCGATGAGCGCCACCAGCGTCGAAATTACCATGACCCACAGCACCGGGGCGCCCCGACGAGCCCCGCGCGCCTCGGTGGCTCCCAAATCGGGATGGCCCTCGCCGGGTTCGGGGGATAGCGCCACGTCGAGCTCCGCTCTGTGACTTCAGAGGCCTTGTTCAACGAAGCTCACGGTCAATGCGTTGCATGACGCTCACCGGCCTGGATGGGCTCAGGACTCATCGCTCAGGAACTTTAGAGATCGTTCAAGATCGGCGATCAGGTCATCGGGGTCCTCCAGGCCGACATTCAGGCGCACGACCGGGCCGGCGAAGCGCGGCCGCTGGACGCGCACGCCAAATTGCGGGTCGCAGTCCAGAGCGAGGCTTTCAAAACCGCCCCAGGAGAAGCCCAGCCCGAACAGACGAAGGCCGTCGAGAAAGGCGTGCACCGCCCGGGTGTGGCAGGGCTTGAGGACCACGCCGAAGAGGCCCGCGGCGCCCGTGAAATCCCGCCGCCAGACTTCGTGGTCGGGGGCGCCGGGCAGGGCGGGGTGCAGAACCTGTGCGACCTGGCTCCGACCGGCCAGCCAAGCGGCCACCGCCAGGCCGCTGGCCTCGTGCCTGGCCATGCGGGTTGGGAGGGTGCGAAGTCCCCGCAGCATCTGATAGGCGTCCTCGGGCGACACCGCCCAGCCGAAGTCCCAGATGGCGTGGTCCAACGCCTCGGCCAGGCGATCATCGCGCGCGGCCGCGCTGCCCATGAAGACATCGGAGTGACCGCCGACGTACTTGGTCAAAGCCTGGACCGACAGATCGATGCCCCGCTCCAGAGGCTTGAAGAACAGGCCCGCCGCCCACGTATTGTCCATCAAGGTGAGGATGCCCCGGGCGCGGGCGAGCTCGGCGATGGCCGGCGCGTCCTGCATCTCGAAGGTGAGCGAGCCTGGCGATTCGAGCACAATCAGCCGTGTCGCCGGGCTAGCCATGGCCATGAGGTCGTTTGGCTTCGTGCGCGGGGGATAGTAGCGAACGGCGATGCCGAAGCGACGCAGGGCGCGATTGCAGAACCGCCGGGTAGGCTTATAGACGGCGTCGGTGACCAGAACCTCGTCGCCGGCCTCCAACACCGCCAGCATGGCGCCGGTCATGGCTGCCAGGCCGGAAGGGAACAGACGCACCGCGCTGGCGCCTTCAAGTTCGACCAAGGCGCTCATCAGGGCATGCTGGGTGGCGAGGCCGCCGCGCCCGTAGGTGGGTCTTCGCTCATCGTAGAGGGCCGCCGCGGCATTAACGAGGACCGTCGAGCCCTTCTGAATGGGCGGCCCCACCGTTCGCGCGAGCGGCCCCCGCGGGTGGCCGGCGCGGATCAGGCGGGTGGAGTCCCTGGGCCGTCGGCTCATGTGTCAGCCGCTCCCCGTCGCCACCGGAGTGTCGGCCCGGCCGCCCCACTCGGTCCAGGAACCGTCATAGACGGCCACGTCCGGTCGGCCCAGTCTCGCCAGAGCGAGCGCCAGCAGCGCGGCGCTGATCCCCGATCCGCAACTTGTGATGATGGGCGCGGCCAGATCGACGCCGCTGGCCTCGAAAGCCAATCTCAGGTCATTGGGGGCAAGGAGCGCGCCGTCCGCGACCACCGACGACCAAGGCACGTTTAGCGCCCCCGGCATGTGACCCCGCCGCAGGCCCTCGCGGGGTTCGGGGGTTTCACCGGCGAATCGAGCGGCGGGGCGCGCGTCGATCACCTGCTCCGACTTTTCGGCAAGCGCCCGGCGAACCGCCTCGAGATCGCGCACCAGGTTGAGATTGGGCTGGCTTACTTTGAAGTCGCCGTGTGAACTCCGCCGCCAGCCGCTCTCCAGCGGCCTGGCCTCGGCCGTCCAGCGCGGCAGACCGCCGTCAAGCAC